>JAZGFE010000106.1:0-55398 GCA_036479215.1 Nannocystaceae bacterium
GAGCATCCCCAACAATCCGACCCAGCCAGAGCGAGGCTACCGCCGTCGCCGGGGGATCTGCGTCCACGCCTCGCGCACATCGAGCCGATCATAGTCTCTCCTCCCTATCGCTTGTTTTAGGTCTAGGTGTTGCGCATGGCCGATGAATGGCACGCATCGGGACTGTTCCCAAAGGCAAGGGTTCGCGCCCTCCCAATAGAGTTGGCACTTGAGATCCGGGCGACAGGGTGTGAAGTCGAGGTAGCAAGTCTCACCGAGGCCGGCCAAGTCCTCGTCTCCTGCACTGGTGCCGGCCTTAGCTGTGTCGTCGCTGGCGGGAGAGCTAGCGCTGTCACCATCCGTGCTTTGCCCTCCGCTGGGCTGCGTATTGGCGTGCTGGGGTGTCGGTCCGATCTCGCCCCCCTCGGGTAGGGGAGGGGAGGGACCACATCCACATGCGGCGGCGCAGCCGAACAGGAGCGCGCGCGTGGCTGCCTGGGCACTGGCCCGGCGGCCGTTCGCGGGAGGATCGAGCTTGGGAGGCGCGAGATTCGGACAGGTCATCTATGATGTTGTTGTTCGGCACGCAGTCTCGTTTCTCCGTGACGTTGAGCGCACGGGAATGACGCTGGCCTCGCCTCGCCTCGCCTCGCCTCGCCTCGCCCGGACACGACCCACCCACACCGAATCGCGTGCCATGGATATCGTTGCCTCGCCGGGTCTTCGGAGGTGATAGGTCCTGACGGTCATGCTCGATCCCGCGCTCCCATGTCCTCAATCTGAAGAGACCCTCAGTTCGAAAACGAGAGGACCTCGGCACCGCGCCGGAACCTCAACCCACCCACTGAACACCACACGTACTCGTCGCTCTCGAGCGTCACCCGTTTTTCGGGCCAGAACCGCGCGTTGTCGCGCGGTTCAGAACTCGATCGCCGGGCACTGTGCACCTACGCAATGGACATTTCACGTTGGGGCTGGCACGGTTCGCACCGTGTACAAGGCTTGTGCTGTTCTTTCCGTATGTGGGTTGTTGGCCTGCGACCCGCAGGACGAGAGCGTTGAAGAACCCAACCAGGTTGCCGCAGCCTCGCCAGTCGTGGCTGAGACAATCGATGAACCCACAGAGGTTCCAAGATCCGTCGCGGAACAACAGCTGGCCCCTGACCCGGCACAACCTTGCGATATGAAAAAAGCGGAAAGTTGGGCAGGTTCCTACGAAGCCACCAGCACCGTAACCGAAGCCAAGGTTGCCAGCTGGAAGGGAGCACAAGGCACATACTTGTTGGCCCTTGGCGTAGAGGGGTGCAAGATTACGGGACGAGGCCGGCGGATTGGCACCACGGCCCGTAGCAGTTACGACTTGGATTTCTCGGGCACAGTCGGACAGGGCAACGCTCTCGTTCTCAAGTACCAGGCTGTCGGACGTCGGATCAGCGGAACCTGGAACTTGAACAAGGGCGCGGCGGGGCTCGCTGGATCCTTTGACTCGGACAAAGACGATTCCTCCGGAGGCCTGACACTGGCACCCGCAGAGAACCTACCGGCGGACCTTAGAGGAGGTCCAAACCACAGCATTGCCCACCCTGGTAGCGTTGCGAACCAGAGCCTCGCGAAAGCCCTGCCCCTGTTTTGGCGAAAATCTCGAAGCCCTCTGGCCCCGACCAGTGTGCAGCAACCAAGATCAACTGGAAGAGAAAACGCATGAAGCCGCTGCTCAGTGTCCAGCGGCGCCATGAGTCAACTCCAGATTCGATTGAGGTGCTGGGCAGCCATCGCGCCGACCTCAACGGCGACGGATTGGAGGAGCTCTATATTTCCACGGTCGAGGATTTTGAGGACGGCTGTCCAGACGGGTTTTGCGGAACGAGCTACAGGCCGGAGAAAGCAAGGTACACCGTCTTGGCGTTTGCCCTCGACGCAAGGTGCAGACCTGTTCGATTTTCCGAAACCGGGCCGTTGGCCACAGACAAACGACCAAAGCTTCGCGTGAGCAAGAAGGGCCTGCACGTTTCCACCCACGACGGATTCTGGACACGAACGCTCTATGGACTCAATGACGCCGGTCTCACAGTCAAAAGACGCCGGTCCGAAACCGACACGAAAACCGTGGCGGACGCTGCCAACAAGCTCGTAGGAAGATACGCCACCGACGTACTCAGGTTCACTCAGCTACGCAAACGGCTCAAACGCCTGGTCGGTAAGGGCACGGTCGCAAGTCTGGATCAGTTTGAGGTCACAAGCACCGCAGAGATGAAGGAGGGCTTCGTCGTCGGAGAGGCTTGCATGGCGTCCCACTGCTGCGAAGAGAACTTCGTTTACGCCATTGACCCAAAAGACGAAAAATTTCACGTTGGCATGATTTCATGCATGGAAAGCAAACAGCAGAAACAGTGGCACGACAAGGGGGGCAAGCCGACTCCCAGATGGTTCACGAGCGAGTTTCAAAAGAGGCGTACCGGTATGTGTTGCGGGTAGAAGCCCTAGTTGCAAACCGCAACAGGTACCGCTGTTGCGAGTCGAGATGGGGGATACCTGGACCAGGAGCTAACAGCTATGGGCGAGGGAGGAGGGTCCGCGGAGGTTGTGGCGCGAGGACGTGGGGAGGAACCAAAGGTGCGGAGAGATTGGACAGGGGGAGTTGTTCGGCGTCTGGTCGCTTAGCTGGTCGCTTAGCTGGTGGCCTCGTCGCCGCGCCCGGGTGGAGCTTCGGGGTCGCCGCGGCGAAACTCGTAGTTGCGTCGGGTGAGCATGGCGGCCTCGCGGTGGAACAGTGCCGTCTGCTCGATCAGTGCGTCCCTGACCCATAAAATGAGATCACCCGGTGTCGGTGGGAGGGGTTGTGGCCGGTCTGGAGCGGCTCCGAATAGCTGCGCACGGGCCCATCGCGCCCAGCCACGGGGTCGGGGTAGACCCCATGCTGCGAGGCGTCGCTGCCGTAGGATGACGGACCATTCGACTTGTCGTAGCCGGCGAATCTCCGGCTCGAGGTCGCTGGGCACCACGATCCAGCCGCTCGCTTCGAACAGAAGCAAGAAACGTAAGAACAGCTGCCAGGTTCCGTTCCGCGGCAATAGGCTGCGTACCATCTGCCATTGTAGCTGGTCGAGATGCTCACGGAGCACAAGCACGAGATCCACCAGCCAGCCGACAAGGAGTCCGATTTCACGGATGTGACCGATCATATGCACCAGTAGGTGTGCGAGCGTGGCTTCGGGGCAAAACACACGAAAGGGCTGGGTTGCGTGGGGGCGGGAAAGATCGGCGGTGCTCCAGCCCGCGGACTGGAACAAGGACATCTCTGTATGTATGTCGAAGGCAATGCCCCATGCGTTGCGAAAGATCCGAACGCGATCAGCAGGGAGCTTGTTTTCGCAATGAAAACCGAGCTGCTCCATCGTATCGGTGCAGGTCTGCATTTGGTGCGTGTCGATCCACAGGTCGATATCCTGCATGGGACGTAGGCCGCGTTCGGCGTAGTAGTCCATCGCAAGTACGATGCCCTTGCATGCGACGGCGTCGATGCCCGCTTCCCTCAACGCCGCGCCGCCCGCAGCGGCCGCGACCTGCCCAAGTGTCTCGGCGCGTCGCGTCGCTTCGGCACAGGCCTCAATTCGCTGCCGGAGTGTGTCGGGGATATTGGCCCACAGGGGGCTCGTTCGCAGTGCCGCGTGGACGAAAAGATCGATCCGGTGTGCGTGTAGGATGCCGAAAGAGGTGACCCAGTCTTGTGCTCGCTGGCGTTGCAGAAGCTGTACCGCAGCTTGATGGCCGGGCGTCTCGGGGGGGAGGAGGCCCAAGGAGAGCAGTGCCTCGATGACCGTCATGGGCGGGTCTCAGTAGTGAAGCAGGCTACCGTCGCGTTTGGCTCGGTTGATAGCCCAGCCAAAGGCGAACAGGCCGGAGGGGACGGCGATCACTGCAAACATACCGAGCATGAAAAGGTCGCCCAGCAGTTCATCGAGTGCGCGCCCTTCGAGTACGACGTTGCGGAGCGCCCGCGCGCCGTAGGTGACCGGGAGAAATTCGCCGGCCAAACGCAGCCATGACGGCAATATTTCCACGGGGTAGAGTACCCCGCCGAGCAGAAAGGATGCACCGCCCACGAATACTCGGAAGGGATCCCCCCGTTTGAACACAACCGCGAACGCGGCGGAGAACATGCCCATGGCCGAAAACGTGAGGTTGGTCAAGACGAGGAGCACGAGGATAGCTAGTGGCGATCCGCGAAGCTCCAGGCCGAAGAACAGGGAGGCTGCGGTCAGGGTGATCGCTGCGTCGAGGAGGGCCCGCGTCATGGTCCAGCTGCTGCTCCCCGTGACAATGGCAGCGATGCTTGCGGGGGTCATCAGGACCGATTCAAGGGTGCCCATGGCTTGCTCGGCGCGGACCGACGATGAAAAACCACGATAGCTCGCCATGAAAAAACCCATGATCGTGCTGCCCACGACCGCGAAGGGGATGAAACCTCCGTGTCGGGCGAAGACGGCACTATCGGCAAAGAGCTGGGCCGGGAGCCACAGTACGACCACCCGCATCACGGTTCCGGCGAGCCCCATCAAGAGTGCGAGGGGATAGCTGTAGGTGATCTGGGCATCGCGCCGAAAGAACGCCCAGCTGCATCGCAAGAACTCACGCATCGGTGGGCTGCGCTTCGTCGACGCGATCGATGATGTCCTGCAACGTGAGTACTTGCCGCGCAATGGTGACGATTTTCGCGCTATCATGTAGCAGGGCACGCAACGTTCGGTCGAGGGAGCCGTCTCCTGGCCTCTGGGGCACGCGCAGCCACCCGGCGGTGCCATCATTTGTAGCTGCGGGTTCCCAGTGGAGCCCATCGACCTCTTCTTGTAGCTCCTGCAGCAGCGTTTGGGCGACCGGATCCGCGAGATTAAGGCTCACCGTTTCCCGGCTGCCGAATCGACAACGAAGAGCCTCGACCCGGCCGCAGACCCGCAGCGCGCCGCGGCTCATGATGCCTACGGTGTCGCTGAGTGCTTCGACCTCGTCGAGATTGTGGCTTGTGATCACGATGGTGCGGATCGCACGTTCGCAGGTCCACGTTTTGAGGGCCCTGCGCAGGATGTCGGCCGCGAAGGGGTCGAGGCTGCGGGTTGGCTCATCGAGTATCAAGAGATCTGGATCGTGGAGCAACGCCCGGAGGATGGCGAGGCGCTGCCGGTTTCCCGTGGAGTACTCGTGGAAGCGGCGACCGAGCAGCGCTTCGGTTTCAAACTGGGCCGCCAAGCGGTGTACCCGATTCCTGGTTTCGGCGCCTGGAATCCCCTGCAGTCGGCCGAAGAACATCAGGTTCTGCAGGCCCGTCAGGCGATAGTAAAAGCTGCGTTCCTCGGTACCCACCCAGCCGATCCGTCGTCGCAGACTCCGGGCCGAGCGAACGGTGTCGTGGCCAAACACGGCGACGGAGCCGCGGGTCGGATGCAAGAGCGAGGCGACGCACTTGATCAGCGTGGTCTTGCCATAGCCGTTGCGCCCGACCAGTCCGAATATCTCGCCTTGAGGTACCTCAAGGTCCACCCCACGCAACGCATGTACAAGGCGCGGCGCGCCACCGCGAAAGAAGTTCCCGCCCACGCGATAGTTCATGCTGAGGGAGCGTGTGCGTATCGCAACGGACATGGTTCGAGGAGGCGGTGCGACAGGATGGGAAGAGCAGCTTGTGCGGTTGGTACCTCGACTCGCTTATCACGTTTGGGGCGAGGTCTCCACCGCGATCGCCTTGGAGGTGGCCGCATTCGGGGCTGTCCAAACCGGGGGGAACGCAGTTGAATGCACTTGGGTGCCAGGATAGACTCGTCGCGACCTCGTGGCGACGCTATCCTTATGGCAAGAGGCTCGCGTGGTCCAAGTCGACGATCCCCCGGAAAGCAAGCCGCTCATCTTGGTGGCGGACGACGAGCCCACGACCCGTGGCTTCGTAGCGTCGGTTCTCAGGCGCAACAACATGCTCGTTGAAGAGGTGGAAGACGGGCAGAAGGCCGTGGAGCGCGCCACACGAGGAGATGTGGACCTCGTTGTACTCGACGCGGTGATGCCCAGGCTCGGCGGTTTTGAGGCCTGTCGGATCATCAAAGCCGCGAGTGGCTCGCATTTTTTGCCGATCATCTTGGTGACTATCCAAAACGACACCTCCAGCCGTGTCGCGGGGTTGCGTATCGGCGCGGACGACTATATCGGCAAACCATTCGACGAGCGGGAACTGATGGCTCGCGTTCGAAGCTTGCTGCGTGTCAAGAAGATGCACGACGATCTCACCGAGGCGAAGCGTGCGTTGGAAGAGTTGGCTGTGCACGACGAGTTGACGGGACTTCACAACTTTCGTTACCTGAGGACCCGTCTGGAGGACGAGTTTAGGCGTTCGATGCGTTATCGTGACCCGCTGACCTGCGTAATGATCGATGTGGATCACTTCAAGAAGGTGAACGATCAGCACGGGCACGCGGTGGGCGATGCGGTATTGGTGGAGGTCGCTCGGCGTCTCCGGGCTGGCGTGCGGGAAGTGGATGCCGTCGCGCGCTACGGAGGGGAGGAGTTCTTGTTGCTTCTACCCAGTACTCCATCGGAGGGGGGGGGTGTTGGTGGCGGAGCGCATCCGGGGAGCAGTTGGCGCGACGCCCATCGTCGTCGACGAGCGGTCGCTGGCCGTCACCGTGTCGGCCGGCGTAGCCACTGTGCCGGAGGCGTCGCTCGCTACGAAGGACGAACTTCTCAAGGCTGCGGATGTTGCCCTGTACAAGGCCAAGGCGAACGGGCGCAACCGAGTGTGTGCGTTCGAGGCGAGGCCTACGGGCGACGATCTGGCGACGGGATAGGACGCCTGTCCGCGCACGAGCGCAGGTTCGGCGCACGCGCTCGCTAGCCCTGCGGCGGTTTGGATCGGTCCACAATCGAGTGTGCGCGGCATCGAGGGTTCTCGCCGTCGCAAGTGAAGCGCACGTGCATATGACGCCTGTGGTCGCTGTCGCCGCTGATGAAGCGAAGATAGTGGCGGACACGATCTTGTGGAACATCCGCTTGTGCGGCCTCACGGATCACGCGACGCCAGCGTTGAGCCATGAAGATCGTCTGTACGCGTCCCGTGTCGACCAGGCGTTTGACCAGGAACCAATTCCTTCTGGCATCGAAGGTTGGCCGGGCGTGCCGTCCTTGTGTCCGGCGGGTCCGGACGTAGAAGATATCCACGTCGCGTCCTGTTTGATGGGACTTGTGGGGCGGGAGGAGCTGGCCGTGCTTCGCGGATAGATCGCCGAGGCGTACCGGTGCGGCGTCGGGGAAGCGTCGACCGTATTCGGTGAGCGCTCGAACGAGGTGGTGCACAGTTTGTTGGGTGCCGTAGACTCGGCTTCGGAATCCGCGAAGTTTCCAGTATTCGCCTTCTGGCATGGGTACGCCGTCCACAAGGCGCCCACGGTTGGGTGCGCCGATAGACATGCCACGCTGATTCGTCGCTGCATGGTGCACGCGGATGGGTGTACCGCGTTCCAAACGAAGCTTTGGCGCGATACTGGGGTTGAGGGTGGCAAGTTCCTCGAGTCTGACGCCCCACCGGACCGCTTGGGCGCGCAGCGAACCGGATATCCTTGCGCCCCAGTGAATGTCGTCGAGTCGAGGTGTCCTCATCACCGGTAGCAAAGGCTCGTCGGGGACCACGACCCAAGCTGTGAGCGTGGGGAGGGGTTCATGGTCGAGTTGCAGGGCGTAGGGGATCACATCTGGGATCTCGCTCGCTACCGTGAAGGAGGTCGGTACGGCGAGCGCGGCGGTCGCTGCCACCGCTATCACGACGCCGAGCCCTCGTCTGGAGCGCGCCGGGGGATGGGCCGCCCGCGGGTCGAGCCTGCGCGGCGTGGAGCGGTGCGCCTGCGCCTGCGCCCGGGCGGCGGCGTGGGGCACTTCGAGGGGCTGTGGGGCGGTAAGCTGTGGGGCAGGAAGCTGTGGGGCGGTAAGCTGTGGGGCAGGAAGGCGCCCGGCTCGCTGGTGTTCGCATGGGTGCGAACACGCCACCTCGGCCTCACAGATCCCACCGGGATCGAGTCGCACCTGCCCACGCACGCGCACGCGACCAAGGACGAGTCCTGCCACCCTGAGGCTCGCGCTTTCGAGGGTGCCCGTGACCCGCCCTCCGCCGGCCACCTCGATTTCTCCTTCCGCGTAGATGGCACCGCTCACCCGACCATGCACCCGCACATCGCCGCACTCGACGGCGCCGTGGACGTGCGTGCCTGCGGCGATAAACGTCTCTTGCGTGGAGGGCCGTGACACCAATAGCGTTGTCGCTCCCCGTTGCGTCCGAGTTTAGCGTCGAGTCACCAAGCCGACGTTTCATCTCGAACCCAAACGGTGAACGCGTCGCCCCAGCGCCGCCTCGGTCCCGATTTCGGACGTTATGCGTCCGCTTTCCGGGCCGGGACAGGGGCCGGCACAGCTTCGAATACGTTTTGCTCGGAAACGAGGTGCGGCTGGGGTCGGGCGAAGTCGTAACCCTGGAAGAGATTGCATCCTAGTTCCACTAGTGTGTCCAGCTCTTCTCGCACCTCGACGCCCTCGGCGATCAGCGTCAGACCCAAATCCCCGCACAGATCAACCACGCGGCCGACGATGGTCGCCTGTGTATCGCGGCGATGGATGTCGCGGACCAACGCCATGTCGAGTTTCACGGTTTCGGGGTGCAGCGTCACGATACTGGTGAGTCCCGCGTGACCGGCCCCGAGGTCGTCGAGTGCCACGCGGTAGCCAAGGCGGCGCAACGCGGCCATTTGCTCGCCCACCCGCGTTGGATCCGACAGGCGTTGCTGCTCGGTGATCTCCAGTACGATGCGATGGGCCACCTGCGTGAGGGGGGCGGTCGCGTCGTACAGCGAGGGGTCGTCGAGGGCGATCGGGTGCAGGTTCACATGCATGTCGACATCTGCGGGGAGGCGGGCGACATGCTGTGCGGCGAGCTCTCGGACCCGCCGGTCCACCTCTGGCAAGCGTTCGAGCTGCTCGGCAGCGTGGAGGAGCGTGAGGGGGGTGGCGAGAGCCGGCTCGTCGGACCGCAGCAAGGCCTCGTACGCCACAAACCGTCGCCGGCTCAAGTCCACGATGGGCTGGCAAACCAGTCGTATCCGGTCCACGGCGCGCCGGAAGACAATGTCGAGCTCGGCGAGGTCGGCTGGGCTTGGAACCTGGGTGCCGAGGGGAGGGTGGGTCTTGCGTCGGATCCGCGCTAGGTCGTGTAGCTTGACCGCTTCATCGACCGCCGTGGCGAGTTCGTGGGAGCGCACCGGCTTGGCGAGGTAGCGGAAGGCTCCGAGAGCCACCGCCTCCATGGCGGTGTCCACCGTTGGGGCTCCGGTCATCAAAATGACGGGCACGTCGAGATCAATATGACGAACCTGTTTGATCAGGGCGATGCCGTTGATATCGGGCATGCGTACGTCGCTGACAATGGCGTCGTACGTGTTCTCCCGGACCAGATCGCGCGCCTCTGCGCCGCTTCGGGCGAGCTCGGTGTCGAATCCGGCGTGCCGTAAGATGGTTCCGAACACGCGGAGAACGGCGGGCTCGTCGTCGACCACCAACAGGGGCTTTCGCCCCTGTTGGTGGTCGTGGCCGGCTGTGGCCGGCTGTTTTGCCGCCGCAGGTTGTGCGCTCCTTCGCGTATTGGCCGTGTCACTCACCTGCTCGAACCCACCGATAGGGTAGCTCAGCTTCCGGCGCGTGGCCGGGCCAGATCTGGACGACACGCCGACGCCAGCTCGGTTCCGCGGCGGCAGCCGTGTCTACTTGGGCCGGCGGTCGGGCCCGTTGCCCGGACTTGGGCTGTTGGGGGTGTCGGGATGATGGGGGTGTCGGGATGATGGGGGTGTCGGTGTGCGCGCCGGGTCCGGCTCTCTGCCGGCGCACGAGCGACAAGGCTTGTGGCCTGTCGTTCTGCGCCGGGGGTAGGTTGGGCGTAGACTCGCCCGCGATGAGGTATGCCCTCCGTCGGACCGCCACACGCTCCCTTGCGCTCTTTTTGGGTTTGGTCGTGACTTCCGGGTGCGCGGATCAGTCCTTTGGCCCCACGATCGAGCGAGATGCGGGTCCCGGTGGCGTTCGACTCACCGTGCGGCAGGTCGAAGCCAAACGTGCGCAGGCGCTGGCGCTTGCAGGGGGATCGAACTCCGCGGAGGATCTGGGATCGGCCTACGTACTTTTTCAAGAGCTATGTGACGCGGCGGATTACGACAGCTGTGGCGTGCTCGCCGACGCGTATGACCGTGGTACGGGAGTGGAACAGGATCGTCCTAAGGCTGCGGCATTGCTCAAGCGGGCCTGCGGCGGCGGGGTGATCCAGGGTTGCACGCGTCTGGCGACGGTGCAGATCGAGGGGCGAGGTGTGCAGAAGAATATCGAGGCTGGGTTCGTGTTGCTCCGTGGGGCCTGCGACGGCGGCGACCCCTATGCGTGTGCGAGATTGGCTGTGGCAGTGGAGCGTGGCGAGATCGCTCCGGGAACTGGAGCGGTGTCCGACGCGTTTATATTGTGGCGAGATGCCTGCTACGACGAGCCACGCTTTTGCGACGACTTTGCGAATATTTCTCTGTCTGGCGACGCGAATCGAACAGACATGACGGAAGTGGCGGGTCTCTTCGCCGAAGCTTGTGAGGTGGGCGAAGGACGGGGCTGCCGCGCGGTCGGCCAGATGTATCGCGACGGTGTGGGGGTACCTCGAGACGCGGATCGTGCGCGAAACTGGTTTGAACGGGGATGTGGCCTGGGGGAGCGGGGATCTTGTGCCGATCGGCGTCGCATGGCGGCGGCGTCGACTCCAGGCCCACCGGAGAATGTCGCGAGGTCGGGCGCCGCGGTGCCGGGTGAGAAGCCCGGCGCGGAGTTGGGTGAGAAGTCGGGCGCTTAGTCGCTTCCGTCGCAAACAGGGTCGACGTTGTGGGGCCGCGGGAGGTCCGGGCCTACGCTGGGAAAATACGGTCGATCGCGTCGAGCGTCGCGGTGGGCAACGCCAGGTCGCTCGCGCCGCAGCTGTCGATGATCTGCTCGGTTCGCGTGGCGCCGATGATGACGCTTGCCACGCCTTCGTCCCGCAGGCACCACGCCAACGCGAGTTGGGCGAGGGAGGCGTCGAGTTGCGCCGCCAAGGGGCGAAGTTGGTCCACGCGGGCCAAGGCGTCCGAGGTGAGGTGCGCACCCATAAATTGGTTCCGCTGGGAGTCTGTGGCCCGCGAACCCTCTGGTCTGCCGCCTCCGCTGTATTTTCCCGTAAGTGTGCCTTGCGCTAGCGGGCTGAAGACAATCTGGCCGATGCCTGCGCGCCGGCACGTGGGCAAGACATTGGCCTCAATCTGGCGTCGTACGATGGAGTATTGAGGTTGGTTCGAAACGGGACGGAAGGCGTGTTTCGTATCGGCGATACGGCAGGCTTCCTCGATTTCATCGGCGCTCCATTCGGAGACCCCCCAGTACAGCACTTTCCCTTGTCGTATGAGGTCCTCGTAGGCGCGGACTGTTTCTTCGACTGGCGTTTCGGGGTCTGGACGGTGACACTGGTGCAGGTCGATGTAGTCGGTGCCCAGACGGCGCAATGAGGCGTGCACGCTCTCGACGATATGCTTGCGCGAGAGCCCCCTGTCATTTGGCCGGTCGGACATGCGGAAGAAGCACTTGGTCGCAAGCACCACGTGGTGCCGTGGAATGCCAGCGAGTGCGCGACCCAGAGCTTCCTCCGCACCGCCGTCGGCGTAGATATCCGCGGTATCGAATAGGTTCACACCGCGTTCGTACGCGCAGGCGACCAAGTCCTGACCACGTTTGGCGTCGATCGAAGATCCTAGTGTGAGCCAGGAACCGAGTGAAACCCGACTGACCTTCATGCCCGTGCTGCCGAGGCGACGATACTTCATTGCCGCCAGTGTACCGTAGCCGGACCGCGACCCGGCCACGACCGTCCTGGATTCTGACCTCCCGCGTGTTGCACGCGCGACCCGCCCGTACAGGGTGGAGGGGTTTGGCCGATGCCTCGTCTATGGTGGGCAAGATTCGCACGCTACTCATCGACGACAGCCCGTCGGCGTCTTTGAATGTGTCGAGGGCGTTGCGGGGCGACCTTCGTTTCGAGATCGTGGGCCGATGCCTCAATGGGAGGGAGGGACTCGTGTCGACGCTGCGCCTCAAGCCCGTGCTTATCTTCCTCGATATCGAGATGCCGGTCATGGACGGCGTCACCTATCTTCGCCTTGTACGCAAGAAGACCGACGCGAAGATCGTGGTGCTCTCGGCCCTCGTGGGTCGAAAGGCGGATGTGGGCGAAAAGGCCAAGATGTTGGGCGCCAATGCGGTCATGCCCAAGCTCGACGAATGCGGTGGGGGGGAAGAGGCGTTCAATAGGAATATCTTGCGGCTCGTTCAGAGTTTTTTTCCGGGGAGGTCCGCCCGATCGGCGGCGTAGAATATGAGCGTGTCAGGCCCGAGACCCCCAAGAGTCCTCCATTTCGACGACGCGCCCATGTCCGTGGAGCCGTTGCGCAGGGCCATTGAAGCGGCTGGCTGGCGGATTCGGGTGAGCGAGAGGAGCATGGCGCTGGTAAGTGAAGTCAACTCGTTCCAACCAGATATGGTGCTTCTGGACGTGAACATGCCCGGCTTCGGCGGCGCTGCGGCAGCACGTTTGTTGTCCAACCTCGCAGATAGTGGCAAGATCAAGCCGGTTCACATCGTCGTCGTGTCGGGAATCGCGGAGGAGCTGTTGGCGAAGACAGCCGCGGACGTCGGAGCGGCGGGCTATGTGTCGAAGCTGCAGGGTGCCGGAACAATCGTGGCCTATCTCTCCGAGATCATGCGTGACTTGGGTGTACTGGCCGCGTAGGGATGCGGGGGGCTGCGTGTCGCCGTGGGGCTATAGACGTCGTTTGTAGTCTTCGTAGCCGAAGCGTTTGATCACATCGAGTCGGTTGTCATCTCGCCAGATGGCGATGCTGGGTAGAGCCACCCCATTGAAGGTGGTCGTTTTGACCATGGTGTAGTGGAGCATGTCGAGAAATATCACCCGCTGATCCACGGCTAGCGGAGCGGCAAAAAAGTAGTCTGACATGAAATCTCCGGCAAGACAGGACTGCCCACCCAAGCTATACCGGTGGCCCCGGGCCTCGCCCTGTGACGCTCCAAGAACCGCGGGGCGGTAGGGCATTTCGATGCAGTCCGGCATATGTGCCGAAAAGGAAACGTCGAGCATGGCCGTCTGCACACCGCGGTTCTCTACGATGTCGAGCACCGTGCTGACAAGCTCTCCGGCTCGCCAAGCGACCGCACTTCCCGGCTCGAGGATAATTTGCTCGAGATTCGGATGCCTTGCTCGCAACCCTTGGACCAGATCCAAGAGGCGATCCACGTCGTAGTCAGACCGCGTGATCGCGTGTCCGCCTCCCATATTGAGCCAACGTATGCGATCGAGCAGCGTACCGAATCGTTGCTCGATTTGCTCCATGGTGCGCGCGAGGGTGTCAGATCCTTTCTCACATAGGCTGTGGAAGTGTAGACCCTCGATGCCCGCTGGGAGGCCAGTGACGAGCTGAGTCGCCGTGATGCCGAGGCGGGATCCGGGCAGGCATGGGTTGTAGAGTTCAGTGTCGACTTCTGCATACTCGGGGTTGATGCGAAGTCCAGGACTCGCACCGCCGAGCCTCCCCTCGTAGCGGAGGTACTCGGAAATCGAGTTGAAGGTGATATGCGAGGCGTGTTGGACCAGCTGTGCGAAGTGAGCGGGGACATACGCCGGGCAGTAGACGTGGATTTCGCCGCCGAAGTACTCGTGTCCGAGGGTCACCTCGGAGAGGGAGCTGGCCGCCACCCCCGGCAGATACTCGCGCAGTATCGGGAACGCTTCGTACATGGCAAAGCCCTTCAACGCGCAGATGATCTTGGCTCCGCTCATGTGCTGGATACGCTGGAGTAGGGCGAGATTCGTCCGCAATCGCAGTTCGTCGAGTACGAAGCAGGGGCTGGGTGGAGCGCGGTAGTCGATGCCCATATCTGGCCATATCAGGTGACGTGCGTGCGTGCGTGCGTGCGTGCGTGCGTGCGTGCGGCAGCGGATCGCGGGCTAGGGGTACTCGTGAGGGAGATCGGGGCCGACGACCTCGGTCCACGGTAGGCCCTGATCGGTGAGCTGAGACATGAAGGGGTCGGGGTCGAGTTGCTCCACGTTGAACACGCCAGGTCGTTTCCATTTTCCCGTCAGCATCAGTTTGGCCCCGATCATCGCGGGGACGCCAGTGGTGTAGCTCACCGCCTGGGAACGGACCTCGCTATAGCATCGGGCGTGGCTGCAGTTGTTGTGGATGAAATACGTCGATGGTTTGCCCGCCGCGACCCCCTGGATCTGGCAGCCGATCGATGTTTCGCCCGTATAGTCTTCTCCGAGTTCCTCTGGTTTCGGGAGTACAGTTTTCAGGAACTGGAGGGGCACGATCTCGATCCCCCCGAAGGGGACCGCCACGATGGAAGTCATTCCAACGTTCTGCAGCACGCGCAGGTGGGTGAGATACTCCCGCCCAAAGGTCATCCAGAAACGCGCGCGTTTCAGCGTGGGGAAGTGCTTGACGAGGGACTCGAGTTCCTCGTGGTAGAGCAGGTAGCTCTCGCGCGATCCTATGTTGGGGTACACAATAGGCTTGTGCTCGCTCATGGCGGGAATTTCGACCCACTTTCCTTCCAGCCAGTAGCGCCCCGGTTGGGTGATCTCTCGGATGTTGATCTCGGGGTTGAAGTTGGTGGCGAATGGTTTGCCGTGCTCGCCTCCATTGCAGTCGACGATGTCGAGGTGGTGTAGTTCGTCAAAGTGGTGTTTGGCAGCGTGGGCCGTAAACACGCCCGTAACCCCCGGGTCAAAGCCGCAGCCCAGCAATGCCATGATGCCCGCTCGTTCGAAACGCGCGTGATAGGCCCATTGCCAGCTGTACTCGAATTTTGCCCGGTGGCGGGGCTCGTAGTTCGCCGTATCCAGGTAGTGGGTGCCGGTCTCCAGGCAGGCGTCCATGATGGTCAAGTCCTGGTAGGGGAGCGCGACGTTGATCACGAGATCAGGTCGTACCTCTCGCATCAATGCGACGAGTTCGGGCACGTTGTCGGCGTCAACTGCCGCCGTTGCCACTTGCACGCCCTGCATCTGCGAAACCTCAGCTGCGATGCGATCGCACTTCGAAGGTGTACGGCTGGCGAGGGTGATCTCGCTGAACACGGCCGAGTTCATGGCGCATTTGTGTGTGACGACGCTGCCAACGCCACCGGCGCCGATGATGAGAAGCCTGTTCATGGATGGGTCCGCCTGGGGGCGGGCAGGTTGGACCGGCGCCCCTTGTCTGTCAATCGATAGCGACCGTCAGTCCACCGCATCGTGCGTATCGGACAAGAGGTGGGCACCCGAACGCGGGTGCCCAGCAGGACCTCTCACAACATGTTTGTTGGCCTCAGGCGCGCGTGTTCGCCATTCTCAGGTCGCCAACGCGTTCGTGGGGCGTCTGCCCTGGCTACCCGGCGCGCCGCGTGGCGGCCTTCATTTCGTGGACGAACTGCCTTACTGCTGTGATCGCATCTTGTGGTGCATCCGTTCCCTTGGCCGCCAATCGTACGACGGCCGAGCCACTGATCGCCCCGGCCGCGCCGGAGGCCAGGGCTTCACGAACGTGGTCGGGTCTGGAGATCCCGAAGCCCAAGAGGGGAGGTGGAGCTCCGCCTTGGCACAGCGCCTGGAAGAGCTCGTGGTGATCGAGCTCAAGCTGAGCGTCCACGCCGGTGACACCGCTGCGGGTGACGCAGTAGGTGTAGCCATCACATAGCGTGGGCAACCGCCGGAGGGAGTGGCGACTCAGATTTGGCGGTGCGATCAGAATCGGTGCGATGCCATGGGCGCGTGCCGAAGCGGAGAATGGTCCGGCCTCGATCACCGGCACGTCAGCGACGAGAACGGAGTCGACTCCAGCCTCGGCCGCGCGACGGTAGAACGCGTCGATGGGTCGATGCATCACGAGATTCGCGTACGTCAGGATGCCCACCGGTACGTTCGGGTGTCTCGAGCGAAAATCCTGCAACAACGCCAAGCAGATGGGCGGCGTCACGCCTTGTGATAGCGCTCTGGAGGCGGCGGCTTGGATCGTTGGTCCGTCGGCCGTCGGATCGGAGAAAGGAATCCCCACTTCGATCGCATCGGCGCCTCCTTCGACCAGCGCGTCGAGGAGGCGCGCGCATAGACGCGGCGTCGGGTCGCCGAGCATCAAGAAGGGGACGAACATGCCCTCGCCACGTTCCGCCAGTGTGGCAAATCGACTCGCGTAACGGTGACCGGGAGCCGGAGAACTTGAAGGGGTGTCTATCATGGAATTGTCTCCAAGGCGCCGTTTCCAACCCGCTAGGACTCGAGGAGGCGGCGTGCCTGTTCCATGTCTTTGTCACCGCGTCCAGAGATGTTGACCACCAGGGCGCGGCGACCGACGTGCGTGTCCCGGGCCATCTTCATGGCGTGGGCGAGGGCGTGCGCCGACTCGAACGCGGGGATGATGCCCTCGGTTCGGGACAATGCCTGGAAGGCGTCGAGTGCCTCCTCATCGAGGATGCCGACATATTCTGCCCGCCCTTCGTCCATGAGATACGCGTGCTCGGGCCCGACGGCCGGATAGTCGAGTCCCGCGGATACCGAGTGGCTCTCGGAGATCTGTCCATGTTCGTCTTGTAGGACGTAGGTGCGGGCTCCGTGCAACACGCCGGGGCGCCCTTTTTGGAGCGTGGCGCCGTGCTTCATTGTGTGCAAACCCTGTCCAGCGGGCTCGACTCCGATGAGGCGCACATCTGGCTCGGGGATGAATTCGGCAAAAATCCCGATGGCGTTGGAGCCACCGCCCACGCACGCGATCACGGCATCGGGGAGTCGACCCAGCTGGGCTAGGATCTGGGCCTTGGCTTCGATCCCGATGACGCGCTGGTATTCGCGGACGATCATCGGGAAGGGGTGGGGACCTGCCACGGTCCCCAGCAAGTAGTGGGTATCCGCGTAGCTCGACGACCAGTCGCGAAGCGCCTCGTTGATGGCGTCTTTTAGGGTCTGTGATCCGTTTGTGACCGGTATGACCTTGGCACCGAGGAGTTGCATACGAAACACGTTGGCACGTTGGCGCTCGACATCCTTCGCGCCCATGTAGATTGCGGTCTCGAGCCCGAACAGTGCGCCGACCATCGCAGTGGCCACGCCGTGCTGGCCTGCGCCCGTCTCCGCGATCAAACGCGATTTCCCCATGCGCGTTGCCAGCAAAGCTTGTCCTAGGACTTGGTTGGTCTTGTGCGCGCCTCCGTGCACCAAGTCTTCGCGTTTGAGATAGATGTCCGCGTGTAGATCTCGGTCTAGACTACGGCACTTATAAAGCGGCGTGGGACGTCCCGCGTAGTTGCTGAGCAGGTCCGCTAGCTCGTCGCGAAACCTTGAGTCCTCGCCCGCGGCGAGAAACGCTGACTCGAGTTGTTCCAGCGCAGGTACGAGGACCTCCGGCGCATAGATGCCGCCGTAGGCCCCGAAACGTCCGTTTTGTCGCATCTGTGGCTATCCTCGGGTGCCGTCGAGATCCGCGTCTCCGCGGCCGCGCCCGCGAAGTGTATCGAAGATGCTGGCGATCGCGTGCGGCGATTTTCGGCCGTGTTGATCTTCGACACCGGAGTTGACATCGAGGCAGTGGGCGCCGACTCGACGCGCGGAGACGATATTCGCCCGGCACAGTCCACCGGCGAGGATGGAGTCTGCGAGGCGAGGATGGGAGCGTACGGCGCTCCAGGGGAAGGAAGTGCCGGTGCCGCCACTGCGTTCCCCCGACATCGTGTCGAACAACGGACGATCCACGCCTGCCGGTAACGCGCGCACCAAGGCCGGTCCGTTGCGTGGTCCCCGACTGTGAGCCTCAGGTTTCCGGACACCGACGCTTTTCCAGATCTGCGGGAGCGGAGGCTCGAGAAGGTGCCGGAGTTCGCTAACGTAGGTATCGTCTTCGTTGCCGTGGAGTTGCACCGCTACAAGGCGGAGCTGGCTTGCCAACCGAGCCACGCGTTGGGGCGCCTCGTCTACAAAGACGCCGACCCATGGGAGATCGCAGCCCGTAGTGAGCTCGCACGCGCGCGACTCGGAGACCGCTCGGGGGGAGGCGCCGACGAAGATCAATCCTCCGAATCGTGCTCCGGCTTGCCTCGCGGCGTGGGCCGCCTCCAGTTGTGTGAGCCCGCAGATTTTCACGCGTCCGAAGATCAGGGATCGGGCGGCGTCGCCGATATCCGCCTGGCTCATCAGGGATGTACCGACCAAAAAGCCGTCGGCGAATGGGAGTAGGCGGTCGACGTCGAGGCGTCTAGCGATCCCTGACTCGCTGACGACGACGCGGTCTGACGGAACGAGTGGCGCCAAGCGTTCGGTTACGGAAAGGTCGGTCGTGAGGGTCTTGAGATCTCGGTTGTTGATCCCGATGATCTCGACCCCCAGCGCGAGCGCACGCTCCAATTCGACCTCGTCATGCACCTCGACCAGGCAGTCAAGCGCAACGTCGTCGGCCGCCTGCAGGCATCGTTGTGCGGTCGAGTCGTCCAGCGCGGACATCATGATCAGGATCGCATCGGCACCGTGAGACCGGGCTTCGAATACCTGGTACGGATTGACCACGAAGTCTTTGCACAGGACAGGTACCTCGACTTGTTCCCGTACGGTGCGAAGAATGTCGAAGCTTCCGCCGAAAAAGGGTGCGTCGGTAAGGACACTCACGGCGTCTGCGAGGGGGGCATAGGCGCGCGCGACAGTGATGGCGTCGAATTCGGGGCGAATCAGGCCCCTGGAAGGCGAGGCGCGCTTGCACTCGAGCACGAAGCGCGGGCCGGGTCGTCGAAGTGCGGCGAGTAGGCTGCGTCGGGAAGGCCCGAGATTGGCGCGGAACGTAGCGAGTGGCCGTGCTCGTGCACGCGACGCGACATCGATGCGCTTGCGCGCGAGGATCTTCGCCAACACCTCACCTTCTCGTGCCGCTTCGACCTGCGCTTGGGGGGCCGTCCGCGCCGCGGCGTCTGTCGGCGCGATCTTAGGCATGCGTGAGTTCCACGAACGCATCCAGGTGCTGCGCGGGTTTTCCCGAGGCGAGCACCCCGAGTGCGAGACGGGTGGCGGAGGCAAGATCGGTCTCCTTGCCAGCGAGCCACAGTACCGTGGCGGCATTGGCCGCGACTGCGGCATTGTGGGTTGCCGTGCCACCCCCGCGGAGCAGCGTTCGCATCCAGGCGGCGTTCTCGTCCGGTCCGCCTCCCGCGAGCTCGTGCAGGGGGGCGGCCGCAACCCCGAACGATGCTGGGGTGAGTTCGCGGTCTTCGATGTCGCTTTCGCGCAGCAAGCTGATCGTGGTGGGTCCGTGCAAGGCGACTTCGTCGAGCCCCGAACCATAGACAGTGAGGGCGGCTTTGCAGCCCATCAAGCGCAGCGTGGTCGCGGCCGGGCGGGTGAGGGCCGCGTCGTAGACCCCCATGACCTGGATGTCGGGACGGGCGGGGTTTACCAAGGGGCCGAGTACGTTGAAGATGGTGCGGGTACCCAACTTCTTGCGGACCCGCATGGCGTGGCGTGCCCCCAGGTGGTACTGGGGCGCGAAGAGGAAACACACCCCAGCCTCGTCGAGTGTTCGCCGTGAGATGGTGGGGTCGGCGCGCAGCTTGGCGCCGAGAGCCTCCAAGACGTCGGCCGATCCGCATTTCGACGAAACAGATCGGTTCCCATGCTTGACGACCGGTACGCCGGCGGCGGCCACCACAAACGCCACGGCGGTTGAAATATTCACGGTTCCAAACCCGTCGCCACCCGTTCCGCAGGTGTCGGAAAATACGTAGTCGGGACGATCGAACCTTCCCATCGCCGCGCCCCGAATCGCCAGCGCCGCGCCAGCGATCTCCTCGGGTGTTTCGCCCTTGTCACGCAACCGCACGAGCACCGCCTCGAGCACGGCGTCGTCCACCTCGCCCGCGACGATCTCTGTGAAGAGGGCAGAGGCCTGTTTCTGGCTGAGGTTGAGCCCCGCTTCGAGGCACTCGAGGGCGTGGCGCTGGACCGGGCTGGCGTCGGCAAGGTGGGGGGAGGGGGTCATCGGGCGCGTGGGGAGTGGGGAGTGGGGCGCGTAGACGGGGAAGGCAGAACGGAGCGCCGTGCCTCTCAAGTTGAAGTTGAGAGGTGCAAGACGTTGCGTAGGATCTGCTCGCCGCAGGGCGTGAGGATCGATTCGGGGTGGAACTGGAAACCGTATTGGCGGGCGACCCCATCGCTGATGGCCATGACGAGGTCATCTATGCGCGCGTGGACGCGGAACCGGGCGGGGGCACGCCGAGCCGCGAGGGAATGGTAGCGCCCTACCCAGATGCGGCTCGGAAGCCCCGCGAAGGCTCCCGCGCCGTCGTGGCAAAGGGATGAGGCCTTTCCGTGCACGATCGTGTCGGCCCTCTCGATCACGCCTCCCGCCTCTTCGAGCATCACCTGCTGGCCGAGGCAGATGCCCAGCGTCCAAAGTTTTCCCTGCGCCAGTTGGACCAGCCGCGTGCAGCAGCCCGCGTCGCGGGGGCGCCCGGGACCTGGCGACAACACAATGAGCGCAGGCGAGGCGGGATCACTCGCCAGCTCGATGACCGACTCTGCGCGCACGGTGTTGCGAAATACCTGAACATCGCAACCGAGGCGATGGAAGACATCGACGAGGTTGAACGTGAACGAGTCGAAGTTGTCGACGAAGATGACCCGACGACGCGCGCGTGGGTTGGGCGTCACGAGGTCCTCTTGGGCTCGACTTCGGCCAGAGCGGTGAGCACGCTAGCGGCCTTGCGCTTGGTTTCGTCCGCTTCTTCGTGGGGATCCGAGTCGTACACCACGCCGGCTCCGGCGCGCACATAGGCGATGTCGTTCTTCACGATGGCCGAACGGATGATGATGGCAGTGTCGAGTTCGCCATCTTCGGTCGTGTATCCGACCGCGCCGCCGTAAGGTCCACGTTTCGTGGGCTCGCATTCGCGTAGGATCTGTGCGGCGCGCACCTTCGGGGCACCCACCAGGGTGCCCATGTTCATGGACGCCTGGTAGGCGTGCAGTTCATCGAGGTCTTGCGCCAGCTCGCCGCTGACGTTCGACACCAGGTGCATCACGTGGGAGTAGCGCTCGGTGGTCAGGATTTCATCGACATGTCGCGTACCGGGTCGGCTCACCCGAGCCACGTCATTTCGAGCGAGATCGACGAGCATCATATGTTCTGCCACCTCCTTCTCGTGCAGGCGTAGCTCCACCTCGAGGCGGTTGTCCAAGTCGAGATCGATACGGCCGTCGGCGTGTCGCCCTCGTTGGCGCGTACCGGCGATGGGGCGGATCTGCAAGATACGGCGGCCGGGGTTTTCCTTCGCGGGGCTGTGTGAGACCTTGATTGCGGTCTCCGGCGACGCACCAAATAGGGTGTGGTCGTTCGCCGCGACGTAGAACATATAGGGGCTCGGGTTGAGCTGCTTGAGGGCCGCGTAGGTGTCCAGTGGTTTGGTGCAGGGAGCCGAGAAGGTGCGCGATGGAACGATTTGAAACACATCGCCCGCTACGATGCGTTGCTTGAGCTTCCGGACCAAGTCGGCGTAGTCTTCGTCGCTGAGGTCGGCGTCGCCGGTGGGGATGGGGCGCGACATGGATCGCTCGTGCGCGCCCAAGAGATCATGGGGAGCTGTGTTTGCACAGGGGCCCACCAGTTGCTCGAGACGACGGCGCGCGTCATCGTGCACGCTTCGCACGGCGTGACGGTCTACGGCGCCGAACACATGACAAGCGATCTGTGTCTGGCGGGCGCGGTGGTCGACACGGATGACGGACTCTGCGAGCCAGAAGGCGTAGTCGGGGTAGCCGAGTGGGTCGTCGTGTGCCTCGGGTAGTGGCTCGAAGTTGTCGAGTAGATCGTAGGCGAAGACCCCGGCGTTGATCAGACAGCCCTTCGCGGCGCTGTGAACGAGCGTGAATCGCTGGCCCATGGCCCGCAGTACGTCGAGTGGGGATGGCGCGCGGATACGTGTTCGGTCGTCCGCATGGGCGGGAGGGGGCGGGAAAGTGAGGACCAGCTCCGATTCGGAACGTCGATGAGGCGCGCCATGGCGTGCGAACTGATGGGCGATCGCGGAGACGGCGTGTTGTCCATTTCGCGTGAGAGCGGAGAGTGTGACGCGGCGCTGCCGAGCGACGGCGCGGACGGCAGCGTGGGGGATGATGAGGCTCTGGACTGGCTCTTTGCTCACCGCGTCCGCCGATTCCAGCAGCAAGGTATCGCGGGCGCTTGCATCACGGGTGAGGTGACGAAACAAGGCGAGGGGATCGGGGGAGGCGTCGATTCGGCGGATAAGGGTGTGCACGCTGCCGGGCGGCAAGATGCCACCCGGGGGCAGGTCGTCGCTAGGGAGTGGGCCGCGCGGGTTCATCTCAACTCCAGTTCCGTCATCCCAATCCGGGTCCCATCGATGGTTGCTGCGGGCTCGTAGACGCGTGTCACGGGTTCTCCACCCCAAAGGCAGCTTGAGGCTGGGCGGGTGCGCGATGGATCGATAGCGAGGGTCAGCCCGGACGAGCGAGACCCCGGTATGTGTCTGCGTAGACACGGTCGCAACGCGTTGTATCGCCCGTCTGGAACCCAGCGTAGCGACGTTAGTGCCGACGTGCGGGGAGGTCAAGATACGCAACGGCGACGGGAAATTGCGGTTCGGCCCAGCTGTGGCGGTGGCTCGGCGGTGGCTCGGCGGTGGCTCGGCGGTGGCTCGGCGGTGGCTCGGCGGGAAACCAGTGAGAGCTCGGGCCGCGAGGGACAGCGACTGCAGCCAACGAGGGGCGTCCTATCGGGCGCACGTTTGGCGTGAAACGCGCGTAGCCTAGATCGGGACTCGCCAGGGCGAGCGGGACTCGAGCCCTGGCCTGCGCGAGGCCTACGCGAGGTCTCCGCGAGCACATCCGTCACGGCTGTCCGCGCAGAGCCGCGCGGATCCGCGATGTTTGCGCCCTTCTTGTGGGTAAGAAAGTGGTCTAGCGTGGTAGCCGAAGGAGCACGAGGTCACAGGTCATGCGGATCATCCATCTGGAGGACGATGAGATTATCGCGGAGTTCGTGCAGATCCTTTGTGACGGTCACGACTATACCTGGGCGAGACGCAGCGACGAGGCTGTGGCCTTGGCGATGCGTCAGTCGTTCGACCTCGCCTTCATCGATCTAGGGTTGCGTGGAGGTGATACAGGTCTACATTTTATGAGGTGGTTGGCCGAGCATGATTCGCGGACGTATCGGGTGTTGATGTCTGGCGTTGCTACGCACGAGGTATCGGAGCTATTCGACATGGCGGATGCAACACTCGACAAACCCTTTACCGCCCGGGGGTTTGCTCAAAGCTTGGTCGACGCGTGTGCGCGTATCGACAGCGCATCGGGTCGGAAGAGGCCGGACAGTCCGCCTGGCCCAGGAAACATCAGATGAGCGGAGGTCTGCTTCGTCAAGCTACGTTGCGTGAGGTCGCCAGGGCCGGGCTTCCCGATGCCGTCCTGAAGCCTCTCGCCGTGGTGTTGGAGCGGGGCCTCTTCAGTGGATCGCTCGCCGATTTTCTGTACTTGGCGGGACGCGATGTGGGCTTCGAACACGAAGAAACCGTGGCACGTTGTGTTCCGATTCTGTTGCTCTATTGCGCCGGAAACCTGACAGACGACATCGTGGACGGCGAGGACAGCTACGTCGAGGACCAGAGGCTGAGCGCGGCGCTGGAATGTGTGCTGTTGTCCCACGCGTTCGGTCTCTTGGCGAGAGGACCGGTCAGCCGCGAAGATATCGCCGCCGCGATGCGCAATATCGCGGTGGCGACAGGTCATCTTGCTACGGAGTTGTGCACTACGCGATGGTCTGCGGCACGATACATGGACGTGGGTCACGCGATTGCAGGTCTGCAGTTCCAGGCCCTATTGAGGTTGTTGTGGGGTGCACGCCATCCGAACACCGACCCGATCGGGAACGCGGTTGGGGTCGTGATCCACGTCGCGGAGGATATTCGTTCGGAAGACCCTCGTTTTACGTCGATGGCGGGACAGGACAGAGCACGTGTATTGGCTTGGGCGAGAGTCGCGGCAGAGCGCCTGCGGGCGCAGGGGTTGCGTTCTCTCGACGCTGTGGTCGCGCAGTGTGACGGCATGTTCACCGAGGTGGTCCCCACACCTGTTGACCCGGGCTAGGTGAGGGTTCGCATCCAGACCGTCGAGGAGGTCGAGACGGATGCGAATGCCACCAGTTGCGCCTCCACGGGCCCGACGACGGCAAGCGCTCAGCTTGGGAGACGGTCCGCTGCTGGGGGGGCGGGCGATCTGACACTCGCGCCCAAGCGCGGGGCTTGAGGAAACTCGACGTCGACTTGGGCCCCGCCGGCGATATTGCAGCAGTGTATCGAACCAAGGCTGTCTCGCACGATCTTGCTCGCGGTGTAGAGACCCAGTCCGGTTCCACCGTGCTTGGTGGTGACGCGGGCTTGGATGCTGCCCAGCTGCCCTGCGGCTGTCGGTGACGGGAAACCAGGACCGTTATCCCGGACACGGATAGACACCATGTTGCCCTCCACTGGCGAGGTGATGGAGACGCTGACTTGGCTGGCGCGGTTCTTGCCGTCTCCTTGGCAGGCGTTGATCACCAGGTTCTCCAGCACACGGTTGAGTGCGTTCTCTCCCCCGAGGACGTTGGCGTAGGTGTCCTCTCTCCCGCGGATGCGGATGCGGGTGCGCGGAAACAGATGCGAGATCCGTCCGACCGTGCTTTCGACGGCGGACGGCACGTGGGCGGGTACGGCGGAAGCGGGGAGCGGGCAGGGCCCGCTTTTTGCGTCCGCGGCGAGTTCGGTCACCCGGGTCAGGCTTTGGGAGAGCTGGTCGAGTCGCACTTCGATCTTCTTGGTTTTCGACTCTTCCTGGGACAGCGTGAGTTTCAGTAGTTCGAAGGTGGCGACGGCGGCCTGCAGATTGTGACTGATGTCGTGATAGTGCGACGCGAAGGCGGTGACATCTGCGGGCGGGGGAACGTGATCTGGCGGATCAGCGGTTGATCGGGCTGGGGCGAGCGTGGTCGGCAGAGCATCGTGCGCGAGGCGTGTGTGTTGCAACCGCCTCGCGTGGCCGCCGACAACGAAGCTGATGGCGATGGCAGCGGCGCTGGAGCCCGCGATGACAATCTTGGGTGCCAGTTGTCCCGCCGGAACCATGGCCCAGGCGGCGAGTGCCGAGAGGAAAACGCCGCCTGGCAGTACTGGATTTCGCATCGTGACGCGGTGCAACGGCGCTGCGAACAGGCATGCGGTGAGCAGCATGGACGCTGGGATGATCCCCGAGATGCCCTTCGAGTGCGCGATGAGAACGAAGAGAAAGAGCGACCCCGACACGCTCGTAGCGGATTCGAGGGCCCAGTATTTGACTCGGTTGGCCTCGTGCGGCGCCGGGCTGAGGGAAAGCGCGACCCCGAGCGAGAAGGGAACGACATACCAACCCAACACGGAGAACGACGTGTATCCGAGAAAATCTCGGCCCAGGTCTGTATACACACCTAGTGCAATCAAACACAGAAAAAGAGCACCTGTCGCGAGATAGGTGCCGAAGGAATTCGCGGATCGGCACCCGGCTACGTCGAGTTCCTTGCTGCAGGCCAACGCCCACGAGCGCAGGTCCAGCCCCCGTCCGCTGCTGAGGCCGCCTGCGCTCACGTGGCGCTCCGTCGGCCACTAGGGCAAGAACAACAGGGGCTGGTCTTGCTCCAACGACGCGTTGAAAATCCGCATGAAGTTCTCAAATTCATGCTCGAGTCGCTCGTACATGGCGTCGATTCCCGGTTCGACGACCTCGACTCGGACCTCGCCGCCCGCGAGGACGCGGTGCAAGGCTTGGAAAAGTGGCTTCGCACTCGCACTGACGGTATACGAACCTGGCTCGCCGGCCAAGGCACCAAGTCGCAGCAGCATGGCCTGATAGTTGAAGAGCTCAGATTCGGTGTTGGAGAGCGGATGAGCCGCGGTTTCGTTGTTCACGGAGTTTCCCATTCCTTGCTACGGTTGTGTATGCGCGCTGCGCCCCCCGAGGGCGCACGGCGAGGCGCCACGCGCGTGGTGCCCATCGACCACAACGGGCGACGGTCAGCTACCAACGGTACGTTGGTACCGTTGGTACCGTTGGTACGTTGGACGCCGCGCGCAAGAGCTCTGGCGAAAAAAATCGCTGCAAAGTCTGATTAGATCGAGAGGCTGCTGGAGCCAACATGGCTGGGTGCGAAGGTCACCGACATGCCTGCTTCGAATGGATCGCACATATCTAAGGGCAGCGAACGCGTGCCTCGCAGGTCTGCCGACCCGTTGATTTTCATCGTTATATAGGCGCCACGTACCGTGGCATCGGGGTGTAGTACGAGACGCGAGTACTATTTAAAACTCTCGCATACGTCGGCTTGGAACGCGTCGGCGTTGGCATCGACCGTCATTTCGGTGGCGGACCAATCCCCGATGTCGAACAGCCACTGGGGATCTTTGTCGTCCCCCGTGGACTGGCAGCCGAGATCGCCGTTGTCTTCGATGTACATCGCCACCTGCCAGAAATCAGCGACGGCGAGGGTGTCGGGGAATACGAACCAGAGCGCGCCCTCAGTTGATAGTGTGACCTGGTCCCGCGTGAGTACGGCGGAACCGAAGGTGTCTTGGACGATAGCGAGGTGGACGACCTGTCCGCCGTAGTCGGACAGATTGTCGCCGACAATGTTTACGTCCGAACGCACTCTGTTGAAGGAGTCGCACACATCCGCGAAGGGCTGCGCTTCGTCGAGCCCCACGACTTGGACGAGGTCGGGTTCCAGATAACCCGGAAATCGCCAGCCATGATCGCCGTCGGGGGCATCACAGCGCCCGTTGTGATTGCTGTCCACGAGGACCTCGATGGTGTACGCTCGTCCTGAGTTCGCGCTCAGGTAGATGGCGCCTCCGTCGTCGGACGAGAGCAGTTGCCAGCCCAGCAGATCCAACACGTCGCCCGGCTCCTCGGCGTAGACGAGGATGTCCACCATCTGGCCTTCGTAGTCCACCATGGAGTCGAGGTCGAATAGCAGGTACCCGGGGGCGAGGCAGATCCCGTCGATGCACTCCAGGTCCGAGAGGCACAGTCCGTCGAAGGCACAGATGCAGTCCTGGTAGCCGGGCGTGCAGTCTCCGTCGTCGTTATCGTCTCCGTCGTCGTTATCGTCTCCGTCGTCGTTATCGTCTCCGTCGTCTCCGTCGTCTCCGTCGCTTTGACTCCCACTTGCGCCGGCCGAGACATCTGTCTCGGCCGCGTCCCCATGCTCGCCTACGCCGTAGACAGCGATCTTGCAAGCACCCAGTACAATGAAGTGACCGAGCAGACCGAGTGCGAGAACGTGGGTCATGGTGGGCATTTGCCGAGTTGGGCGCAGCAGGCCGTTGCGCTCGGCGTTTGAGACACTACCAAATGCCTCCATGGGAGCGGTTCGTTTCCGTAGCGCTACGCGCTACGCGCGCTAATCTGCCCGTCGGCACCACGCTGCGAGCCACCGTCTCCGGGGTCGATGTGCGCCTCCCACATGACGGAGGTCCCTTCCTATCGGTTCGCGGTCGCCGCGGTGTCCGTGTCCTCGCTTCAGGCGTGCCAGGGACCGTGGCGCACAGTGCACGTCATGTGCCGTGTGGGCTGCGTCCACACGGGTCCCGTGCCGAGGCGGATGCCAGGCTCGCACCGCTGTTACACTCGCCGTATCGTGGCTCCCTTCGTATCCGTCTCCATCCTCCTGGTGGCCCTCGGGCCCGCAGCCTCCCAAATCGAGGGCAGTGACCGACCTGACGTTGAGTCGCCTGACCTCGCGGTCGAGCGTCACGTGGTCGCAGACGCGCTCGGTGTTTCAGCCGAGGTGGTGCGATCGGACGATGACGACGATGACGATGACGATGATGACGACGACGACGACGACGACGACGACGATGACGACGATGACGAGCTCTTTGCCGACGAAGGCTGCGGCTGCGGAACCGGCGGTCCTGCCGAGGGAGGGCGCGGCGGTTGGTGGTTCCTCGGTGGCGTCGCGCTGTGGCTACGGCGTTGTGGCAGCCGCGCTACTTGATCATTCGGTTGCACGGTGCCGGCATACTCGCCGCGGAGCCCATACCCTTGCGGTAACGACGCCGACCTTTTTTGCGGTCGGCTTGGGCCTTGGCGTCGAACCACCACGCCAACGCGTCGCAGCCATCGCCGGCCGGGACTTCGGCCTGATCGATGCAGTCGGCACTGGAGTCGGGGCAGCGTAGGCGCACGTGAAAGTGGGCGTCGTGGCCCCACCACGGCCGCACTTTGCGGAGCCACTGTCGTTCGCTTCGAGCGTGGGTGCAGAGCTCTCGCTTGATTACGGGGTGCACGAAGATTCGGTCCACGCGCGGATCGCTGGCCGCCCGCCTGACAAGTGTGTGTACTCGTGGGGTGAAGAACCGTGTGGGACGCTGGTCGGCGTTCTGGACGAGGGAGCGGGGCGCTAGCTTCTCGGTGTGGGCGGCGGGCAGCGCCGAGGCGCTAGCAGCCGCGGGGTACCAAAACCACAAGTCTGCGTCTAAGCCGGTCTGATGGCTCTTGTGTCCCGACGGCGCGGGGCCTCCCCTCGGTTGCCCCAGGTCGCCGACGAAGAGAACTCCCGGGTCATCACGACGCATGGACCGCGCCAGCTCCTGTATGAACGCGATGAGATGGGGGTGGCCGAAGTGGCGGTTTCGACTGGGGCGCGCGACTTGATAGCCATCGCCGGTTCGAGGGAGCGCCTCCGCTCCCTGTACGCACCCGTTGCTGTAGCCACCGATGGATCGGGCCGGGCCGGTGCTGGGCGTCGCGACTGCGGCCCACGGGTTGGAGCGCAGGGTCGTTTGTGCGGTGGTGGGTACGAGCAACGCACCGAACATGACGGTCGGTACCAGGCATCGGCCCAATGTTGAAGTTCCGAGCAGCACGTTCCGAAGATTGTCCCGCCGGCGCGATGTTGTCAAAAGTGACAGAAGTCGCCCCGCGAGTTCGAGCGGTTTCGAGTGCGCCAGGCCGAGAGGCCACCCCTAGTTCGTCGCTACGATCGGGCCTCTGTGGTCCGCTGTGAAGTCCACGCTGATCTCCGCGACCTGAGCGACCTTCTCGGACATCGCCGAAAGCGTTTTTTGAGCGAGTTTGCCGAAGGCGGTTCTCGGTCGCACATCGTGCTCCGCGAGGTCGACGGCGAAGGGCTCGATCGAGCGCACATGCACCGACACAGGAGTATCGCCATCGAACCGGAAGGTCGCCTCCAACTTGACAGTTTTTGGGCTCTTGCGCTGGTGCAAAAGGAAGTCCCCCTGTGCCTCGAAGGTGATCTTTCGTTCCTGGCCCGTCATCGCCAGCACATTTTTATGCGACGCGGTGGGCACGCGCCGCAGGGCGAATTCCACGAGCGCATTCTGTTTGCGCTCGATTGCGGGCGTCGACTCATCGATCTCGAGCCAAGTACGCGCGTGCGCATTTTGAGTGTCGTTCTTGACCTCTTCACCGAACATACCGTTTTCGCTCTTGCGTTGGAACAGCTCAAGCTGGGTGAGATCGATATGTAGCAGGCCTGTGGACTTCGTGATGTCGGTCAAGTCGATCTTGAGCTCGCCTGTGGTCGCCTCTTTCGGAATTTTTCCGCGAATCTTCTCCACGGGTGCGTTCATCGTGAACTCCACTCGCGTGCTCCGCGACTTGATCGTAAAATTTTGGGCCACCAGGGTCTTCGGCTGCTCGATCTTGAGTGTCTTTGCTTTTTGGGCCAGAGGCTTGGCCGGGGCAGCGGGGGAGCTTGAGGCGCCGCAAGCTGGCGCGAGCAAGAGAGCCGAGAGGAGAAGCAACGAGTGGGTACGCGAAGTCATAGAGGTTTCTCCGTTGTGGCAGCGAAACGTCTGGACCCCATCCCACTGTTACATGGTCATGAGGACCTCGCGTCGCCGTGGGCGGGTACGGCGCTATCGAATCGTGGCCTCTTGACCTGTGGATCCGGAAAACCGGGACGCTGGTCGAGGGTCGGTGGGGTGCGGCGGCAGTTTCTACGCTGGTGTCTCCTCGATCTCCCATTGATCCATAACCGGAGGGTCGTGGTCGAGCTCGGTGACAAACGGGCTCGGCGTCATCAGGCGTAGCGGTGTGGCGTGGCCCTCGTCGAGGGTTGGATAGCACAGATACAATTCGTCTGCGGCCCGGGTTACCGCGACGTAGAAGAGTCGACGCTCCTCTTCCATGCTCCTGGCCGAACGCAAAGTATGCATGGCCGGAAACTTGCCTCTGGCCAGCCAAAGAACGAAGCAGTGGCGCCACTGTAGGCCCTTGGCTTGGTGGATGGTGCTGAGTACGAGTTTCTCACCGGGCTCCTGGTTCGATTCGTCCTGGTCGACCACTATACCCTCCATAAGCGCGAGTTCGCGGAGTAGGTCGATGTCGCGCGCGTAGCGTGTGGCGAAGCTTGCGAGGTTTTTCAGGTCTTCTCGGCGTCGAGGTGCGTCGGTGAAGTTGTGGTCTGCGTAGGCACCGTAGTGGTGTTCCACAATGGTCCGGATTTGCTCGGAGGGTCCCGTTTGGGCGGGACCGGTCTCGCCCATGCCGTCGAGCGCCGACCACAAAGTGGTGAGCCGTTGCATGCTGTCGCGTACCATCGTCGTTCCCTCCCGAGTAGCCCACTCGAACGCGCTTGGTGCCGACGGCGCGTTCGAGTTCTTCGAGAGTTGCTCCGCGAGTCGCTGTGCCGTCTGCATCCCCATTCCTGGCCACAGGCGCAATAGTCGGTTCCATGCCAACTCGTCGTGCGGGTTAGCTCGCGCTCGTAGAAAAGCGATTACGTCTTTGACATGGGCCTGTTCGAAGAACCGAGTACCACTTCGGATCACGAAGGGAATCTTGCGTCGCGTGAGTTCGACTTGCAGCTCGAGGCTGTGGGAATGATTGCGGTAGAGTACGGCGACATCCCCCAAACCGATACCGCGCTCGTGATGCAGCTCGATCACCCGTTGTGCCACGAACTCCGCCTGTTGAAAAACGTCACGCAGAGCAAGTAAGGCAGGGCGAGGACCGGGGGCTCGCACGGGTCGCAATGACTTTTGGTGCTGTTCTTTGTTGTGGGCGATGCTGCGGTTCGAGAGCGCCAATACTTCCGGGATCGAGCGATAGCTGAGTGTGAGAGTCATGAGCCTGGCGTCGGGGTGACGCTGCTTGAAACCCAGCATTTGGCCCACGTCCGCGCCTCGAAAATCGTAGATCGACTGGGCGTCGTCGCCGACGCAGGTCAAGCTCCGGGAGTGGGAGGCCATCGCGTCGGCAATGGCCCCCTGCAAGGCATTGGTGTCCTGGTACTCGTCGACTAGAATATGGTCGAATCGCCCCAACAGCTCCTGGACCTGCGGCCGACGCCCGTGTTGCAGCAGCCGCAACCACAATACCAGCAGGTCGTCGAAATCGCAGACGTTGATCCTCATCTTGCGAGCGGCGTACGCCTCCGCCAGTTGGACGATGGTAGCTGTCTGCTCGACAAAGCGCGGGTAGCTGCGGCGCAGCACTTCTTCGACGGCGATTCTGGTTCCCGCAGACAAACTTACGATGGCGTGCAGCGCCTTCGCCGAGGGAAATCTGCGGGTGCTGAGCTTATGGAGCCCGCGTTCTGCGATAAGGCCAGAAAGCAGGTCACGGCAATCCTCGGGGTCGAGGATGCCGAAGTCCGAAGAGATGCCGATTGTGTCGGCGTACTGGCGCAGGAGTCGGTTTCCCACGTGGTGAAATGTGCCCGCGGCACATTGGCGCATGTCGACGGCGAGGATCCGCTGCACACGCATGATCATTTCGCGCGACGCTCGATTGGTGAAGGTCATCAGCATGAGCCGCGGCGGGGGGCAGCCTCGTGCCACGAGCCGAGCCACACGATATGTGAGGGTTCGGGTCTTGCCGGTCCCCGCACCTGCCAGAACCAGAAGTGGCTGCGGGTCGGCCTCGACGACGGCGCGTTGCTCCTCGTTGAGGTCGTGCGCGAGATGAAGCGTTGCGTTTGGGCGCGGCGACGCGCTGAGAATATCGCTCATAGGTGGCGTTCGATAAATTCGAAGATCCTGCGCTCAAGGTAGATTCGATCCTCTTGCTTGCGAGGGCCGTGGCGGCTGTCTGGGAACAGGAGTAGCTCGTAGTCCTTGTCGTGCGCGATCAAGGCGTTGATCAGGCGCGCAGTGTGACGAAAATGTACGTTCTCGTCGATGAGACCGTGCACGAGCAGCAGCTCACCGGTCATCTGCTGCACGTGCTGCATCACACTCGACCGTTCGTAACCTTTGGGGTTGTTGTCGGGGGTACCCATATAGCGTTCTGTGTAGTGCGTGTCATAGCCATCCCAGTGGGTGACGGGGGCACCCGCAACACCGACTTTGAAGGTCTCGGCTGCCCGAGCCATGGCCATGGCTGCCACATAGCCCCCGTAGCTCCACCCGTAGATTGCGGCCCCACCCGGCTTTCCGAGGCCAGCGTCCACTAGCCAGCGTACGCCCTCGGCCTGATCGCGGACTTCGATATCGCCCATATTGTGTTTGATCCGCCCCTCGAAGGCAAGACCGCGGTTCCCCGAGCCGCGGTTGTCGAGCTTGAAGACGAGGAAGCCTCGTTGTCGTAGGTGTTGGGCTCGAAGGTCCACGGTCATACCCCAGCTATCTGTGACGCGTTGCACATGCGGTCCCCCGTACACACTGACCACGATGGGCCATGGGCCGCGGCCGAAGTTGCTGGGCGGCGCGTAGACGGCACCGTGCAGTGTTTCACCATCGCCCGTCTTGATCGACACGAGTTCGGGTGGGCGCAGCTTCAGGCGGTCGAGACGTGGATCGGGTTCGGTCTGAATGACTGCGAGTTCCCGATTGTCTGCAAGCGATCGTAGTGTGATGCGCGGTGGTGCGTCGATGGAGGAGTGGGTATCGACGTACCGTTTGTGGCCGTGGTCGATGACGACCTGGTGTGTCCCCGCGGGCGTCGTGATTCTGCGAATCGCATCACCTGTGAGGTCGACAGAGTACAGATGTCGCTCGAGCGCGCCTTCCTTGGTGCCCATGAAATAGACCCGACCCTGCGACTGATCAATGCTCACGATGCGGGTGACCTTCCACTCCCCGGTGGTCAGCGGGCGCATCAGCTTGCCGGACCTGTCGTACAGATAGAGATGCTGAAACCCTCCGTTCCGTTCGGACCCCCACACGAAGCCGCCGGCGGCTTCGCCAGCGGTTTTGTCTAGATGCCAGAGCAGGCGATGCAGATTGACCCAGGTCTCGCTCGACTCGGTGAGCACCCGCGTGCCCTTGCCGGTGCGGGTGTCGAAGAACATCAGCTGGAGCTCGCTTTGTTCTCGATTTTGGAGTTGTACTGCCAGGCGGCCGTCACTGAGCCAATCGACCCGTGCGAGGTAGGCCGGCGGGTTTGTGCCCAGCTCCATCCAGCGAGGGGGCCCGCCGCGCGAAGGCACGACGCCCAGTCTCACCGTGGCGTTTTGCGAACCCGCGAAGGGGTATCGGTGGGCCTCCTGAGCCGTGGGCCCCACGGCCTTCGTCCCCTGATGCATGATGCGATAGGTGGGGATATGGGTCTCGTCGACCTCTGTGAATGCGAGGTGCTTGCCGTCGTGGGACCACCAATATCCTCGGTGGCGACCCATCTCCTCCTGGGCGATGTATTCAGCCAGGCCATGGCTTCTGCCCGTGCGTCGTGCACCTCTTGTGATCTGCCGCGGCGTGCCTCCACCAGAGGGTACAACGTAGAGTTCGTCGTCTTGCACATAGGCGATGTGTTCGCCATCACGTGAGAAGCGCGGATCCAAGACCGGCAGGTCGTCGACGGGGATGACCTGCCGCAATGTCGCCGCCGTGCCGTCTTGGACGTAGACGCCCGAAGAGAGAGGTACGAGGATCCTAGACCCTTCCTTTGACCAGGTATATCGAGGGATCCCGAGGGTGCGGGTTCTTGAGCGTTCGCGTCGAAGCTGTTCCTCGATGGACAGGTTGCTCTCTTTTACCCCCCCATCTGGAGGTTCCACGATCTGTGTCCTCTTGCCCGTTTTGGGGTTGAGGCTGTATAGCTGTTGCGATAGCGATCCGTCCGAGGAATCGAGGAAGGTTAGTCCGGTGTCGTCGGGGGTGAACTGGATGGATCGTGGGACGCGGGTACCCGGGGGGGGATCGGTGGTGATGTCGGCGTAATCCACGGCGCTCACCGCTTGGGGGCCTGGGTTGCGAACGGCGCTCTCCCCCGCGGTGGGGCCGGTCTGCGCGCTGTTCGCAGTCGGTGTTTCCTGGGCTCCGGCCGGCGGCTCTGCGGCGCGCCGGCAGCCGACCGCGAGCAGGCAGAAACCGTAGTAAGCGAGGATTGCAGGGCGCATGCGAAGATGCTCCCAGTTCACGTCTTGGGTGTCCACCGCGGCGGTCGAGGCCGCTGGTTCTGGGTATGCCTTCGGGTGGCATGGTCGTGGGTTTGCGATCGAGTTCGAAATGAGCGAGATAAAGTTCGTTCAACGAGGGTCGCAGATGCCGAGTTTGGAAGATCGATTGACGGCTGAGGGTACTCGCTCGCGAGTGGCCCGTGCCTGTTGTGAGCTCGTCGCGCGGCAGGTCCAGACGAAGCGGGGACTCGCCGGTGTGGGTATCAAGACCGCGCTCAAACTGGTGACCGCGGTACGGCCCAGATTTGTCGAGGACGTAGTTTCTCGTTTGTTGCCCGAGTTCGGCCGCGCGCTGGAACCGTACTACGCCCGCAGCATCGCCGACGGCGCTGCGGAACAAAGTATCGTCGCGGATAGGTTTCGGGCCGCACTTGTGGCGTCGCCGGCAGCGACGGCCGACGTGCTGCTCCGAGTGACGGATCGTCGTGTCGACACGGCAGCACCGGCGGTGCGCAAAGCGTACGCGCGCCTTCGCAGTTCCGCCCAGCGGCATGTTGAGGCTGCGGTGCCGGATCTGGCCGCAACCTTGGCCGACTTCGTATAGGCACCGTTGCCGGGCGGCCATGCATGGGTGTTGTCGGTGTTGGCCAGTGGCGTGGCCTTTCGCCCGTAGGGGGAAGCGGCGACCGACCTGCGTGGTCGTATCAGATGCGTTTTTTCCTACCCGGTTGTCACGCTCTGTGCAGGTTTGAGCGGGCGATCGGGGTTATCCACAGTGTGTACCGAGTTGTCCACAGATGGTGTTTCTTGTTGATGAGATCAAGTTTTCTCTGGTCACGCCAAACATCCGAATCTACCATCCCCACTCGCTCGATCTCGTTGGATGCCGACGCACGTCGCTTGTGTGGGAGGGCATCGGGTTCGTGTGGAGCGTGTGGAGCGTGATGTCACCACAGGAGCCAGCCGGAATCAGAGCGGGGCGCGACCGCGTCGTCACCGTGCTACTGCGGCATTTGGAGCCGGCGGTAGCGCGGGAACGGGCGAACAACATCGCCCAGGCTCTCGTGCTCGCGGTCGAGGATCCGGCAAGTGTTGCCATGGCAATGCTGCGTCACACGCCGTTTGTCGATCGAGTCAGCTCTGCTGCCCTCGCGGCCGAGGTGACTCGGGCGTGGCGCGGAGTGGCCCTCCGGCACAGGGTTGTGCAGGCGGGTTCTCGCGCTCAGAGCGCAGTTCTCGAGACGGATCTGGGCGGTTCCTGACTACTACAGGTGTGCGGGGAATGGTCCCCGCGGGAGACGGACGGGTGGGTGCGAACACCCAGCTGAGGCGGCGCTGGTCGTGGCGTGGTGCCACGGCCAGCTCCGCCTCCACTTTCCGTACGTTGCGCATCCACCCACAAAGAGGAGCCTTCCGTTGGGCCGGAGCTGGCGATCGCCCCCGATGGGCACCCACAGTGCGTTTGCGCCCCTCGGTGTGCATGTGCGGCGAGGCTCGACGCCGCCCACGCGATATTGATTGCACGAAGCGATATACTCGGGGTGTTCTGAGATCCGCCTCTGGGTCTCGGCCCACCCAAACGGAATCGATGGGTCCGATGCCAAACGTCTTTCGCTGCTTGCCCGTGTTCTACCTTTGCTTCGTGGGGTCGGTTTCTTCCTGTGAAGGAGACGGATCTGAAGGCGTCGTTGGTGACGCTGAAGCGGGCTCCCTGCGATCCGCTCGGGCGGACTTCGATGTGCCGATGGAGAGATCATTCGAACGACTGCCCGTGGTGGCTCCCACGCAGGGTGCGAGACGTGTTGGCGGGCTTGGGCGCGCCGGCCATGTGCGGTCCGAGCGTGGCCTCGGGACTGTCCAAGCCGGCGCACCGCGAAAGCTTGCGAATTGGATGGATGCCTGGGAGGAAGGTAGCGATTCGGGCCCGGCGATCACGGCATTGCGGTGCGAATTGTTGACGCTCCAGTGTCTCGAAAACGAGGTCGCCGACAGGACTCGCCAACGTCAAAACCGCGGCTACGCATGTGGCTCGCACGTCGGTCGGCGGGTGTGCGCGACGGGGCAGACCCGGAGACTGGCGGTGGGGATCTTCGACGACTGCATCGCAAGTTTGCCCCGGTGCCTCGAAAAGGAGGGACACCTTGTCAACTGTGCCGCTGCGTTCGCGTACTGCTTCGCCGAGGGACAGGGACGGAATTTCTAGCTGCCCGCCGCCGCTCTTCCGTTCGGTGGGAACCCAACCGACAGACCCCGTGTCTCTCGATTTCGAGACGGTTTATCGTCGCCACTTGGTTTTCATCTGGCGATCGTTGCGAAGGTGGGGGGTGCCTGAAGCCGATCTGGAAGATGCGGTGCACGACGTGTTTTTGACCTATCGCCGAAAGCAAGTTGACTACGATCCCGCTCGATCGTCCGTGGGTACTTGGTTGTACATGCTGGCTAGGGGCGAGGCCCGTAACCGTTATCGCAGACGGTGCACCGTGCGGCGACATCGCGATGAGCTGCTGGTCCCGAGTCCTCCGGAGGACCCGGAGGGGCGCGTCGGGCAGATCGAGCGCGCGCAGGTGATGGAACGGTTTCTGCGCACATTGCCTAGAGAGCGGCGCGAGGTGTTCGAGCTGTCGGTGATCGAAGGCTTCCGGGGGCCGGAGATCGCCGGGATGTTAGGCGTCAACCCGAATACCGTGCATACCCGGTTGCGAGCTGCGCGCGGCCTTTTCCGGAGCTACATGTCAGACCACTTTGACGCTAAGAAGGGAAATTGAGTCGTGCCCGAATCCTTCCAGCCCCACGAGGAGTCTATCCTCGCTGCGTATCGTGAAGCCCAAGGGCCTTCGCCTGCCGCCGTGGAGCGTATGCTGGACCGATTGCGAAGGGAGACGGAGCTCGGGGACGCCCGGCCGAGACCCGATGGGACCCACGTTGCGGCCCGCGGATTCACCGTATGGCCCCAGTCCGCTTGGCCTCGCGGTGTGGTGGTGGCGGTTGCCGCGGCGATTCTTCTTGTGTGGTGGTGGCGATCGTCCCCTGAATTGCGCAGCGGTGGGGATGGGCGAGATGTCCGCCGTGTCGCGCGTTCCGAGGTCCGTGCGTCGTCTTCGCCCGTGCGTTCTCCGGAAGGTGCGGAGGTGTCGGTGGGTGGTGGGAAGCGCGGTAGCGTTCGGGCCGGGTCTGTGCATCGTGGTGAACAGCAGGACACGGCGGGGCGATCGGTGCCTGGCGCGGGTCGCAGCACAGCGTCCGACTCCGCATCGGGAACCGGGCCCGTTCTTGAGAATCGTGGCGCGCTCGCGGTTCGTGGCCCGGCGCGAGCTGTCGTAGCGGCGCGGGACCCATCGGGTCGGGACGGTGCGGGTGGACCGGTTAACGGGGGCTTTGGACCTCGGGGGGCGCCCTCGGCGAGCGCGTCGGCGGAGCGCGGTGAGGGACTCCGCGTGGGTGGCACGGTCCCGGGGAGCGAGTTGGGGGGGCGAGTGGGGGAACTGGGACCCCCGTCCGACGTCACGACACCAGCGGAACGCGGGTCGGGAGCTGCGGCCGGTTCCCAGCCTACGCTGAGATGCGAATCGCGGTACGAGGCCTGCACGGAGCGCGGCGCAGGCTACCCGGGGAGAAAATGCGCGGGGGACTACCGAATCTGCATCGCGGACCGGGCCAACATGAGCGACGACGAAATACGCGTAGCGATGGAGTTGAGGTGCGAACTCGATACGCTCAGCTGCCTGATGGCGGATCGTATGACCGCACGCGCGTGCGGAGAGAAGTTTGCCCCGCTCTGTCTCCTGGGCGAGGACGCGCGTGAAGTACGGATGGACGACTGCGTTCGGCTACTGGTCGATTGTGCCGCCCTCGGTGCGGGGCGTAGCGCTTGCGCGAGTGACTTCGCGCTGTGCTTCTCCGAGACCGGCGCGCTTCAGTAGCGCAGCCCCTCGTCAGGCGGGACGGGGGCTCGCGCTGCGGGACGGGTTGAGGCGGGGCGAGAGATGGGATTCGAACCCACGACTTCCTGGACCACAACCAGGCGCTCTAACCGACTGAGCTACACTCGCCATCGGAGCGCGAACGTCTAGCACGTCTAGGCGCTGCTCGCCAAGTACCGCAGGGGCCGGCAGTTGTCCGCCGAGACGAACGCGCGCCGAGATGGCCAGGAGGAGATGGCCAGGAGGAGATGGCCAGGAGGAGATCGCCCGGGGGGAGAAGGTGGTGACACGGACGCGTGCGGGAACTCGGGGTGTGCCCGGTTCGGGTCGTGAGCGTCGTGGTACGGTCCGGCCGTACGCCAGGAGACCGCGCCATGTTGTCCAAACTGCTGCTCGCCCCGCTGCTCGCCCTGTTTCTCTGGGCAGATGAGCCGTTTCGGTTCGAGTTCTCGAGCCAGACCGACGCCAAGGGTATGGCGTATCTCGTTGTTCATGCCAGTCAGAGTGTGAAGGGCATCGAAATCCGCATCGAGGGCAGCAACGGGCAGGTGGTCAAGAAGGTGATCAATGCGAGAGCGGGGAACGACTATCGCATCACGTGGCGGCAAAAGTCGAAGGAGGTGCAATACGAGCTATCGATCAAAGGTGGCGATGTGGAGACGGACTTCGTGTTCGACGTGCGGCGGCCGGTGGCTGGGGGAATGGTGAAGGCGCCTTCGCTCGTATCTTCGGCATCCGATGTGGTCGAGGAGCACAAGGCAACCTATAAGACGTCGTTTACGATGACGAGCTACCAGTTCAAAGTCTACAACACGGATGGCGAGGTCGTGGATGATCAGCTGGTGACGGATCGCATCGTTGAGGCGGGCTCGACCTTCACGCTGCGCTGGAACAATCCCGATGAGGTGTTCTTGTTGCATCTCAAGGGGCAGGACGAAGCCGGCCGCTACGGCGAGGCTCGGCATGTTCCATGGTCGGCGGAACTGCCCCATACCGAAGTGACGTTCGATAGTGGAAAGTGGGATATCAAACCCGATCAAGAGCCGAGTTTGGACGAGACATTCGCCATTTTGACCCACGAACTTGAGGGGATCGACCGGGCGACCGCCGCAGTGAACAAGACGTTCATCATGCAATTGTACGTGGTCGGCTACACAGACACAGTCGGTAACGCGGCCGACAACCAAGGCCTCTCGCGCAACCGGGCCAAGGCCATCGCTCAGTATTTCTATGACAAGGGAGCGTGGTGCGAGATCTGGTTCGCCGGAATGGGGGAAAAAGGACTCGCTGTACGGACGGGTGACGGTGTCGACGAAGTGCGAAACCGACGGGCCCGCTACCTCCTTCGCGTCGATCAGCGCCCGATGGGCCCGGCCCTACCCGGGCAAGGTGCCTGGAAGAAGCTCGCAGGCGTGCGCGAGCGTGAGCTCGGCGAGTTACCTGCGCTCCCCGACAGTTACCTCGCTCATAAGGCTCAGCAGCGCGAGGCTCGGATAGCGAAGTTCGGTAGCGGCGGTAGTGGGGGGTCGTCGATGGGCGATGACGACGACGAGCCCCGGCGAGGGTCGGCTGGCGGTGCTGCGGGTGGCGTGGAACTCGATCCGCTTGGAGACGACGATGGTGCTCCGCCGCAGATCGAGGGGAGCCCCGGGGCGACGGGCAAGGGGTGCTCGGTGGCGGGCGACTCGGACGCTCGCTTCCCCTTGTGGGCACTGATGTTGGGCGGGATAGCGAGGGCGCGGCGCGGCAGACGCTTGCTGCCGAAATGGCGGAGCGACCGGATGTCTGCTTCAAGGTAGCTAGATCGGGCACCGGCCCGTCCATGCCGGCTTGACGCCATCAATGGCGAATACCCGAACGCTCACCGGATGTGGCGGGTGGACCTGATGGTACGCGGGGTCCTCGAATCGCTGCAGCGTTCTCAGGTCGAAGACGCGTTCCAGGCGAGGCACGACGTTGTCGGGTAGCACCAAGTGGGTGGGGTGCTTCTCCAACAGCCGGCACACCCGGTCTCGTGAGGACTCGGCATGCGCGATCTCGCGATCGTTGAGTCCGACCAAGTCGATGATGGTCATGCTGCGGGGAGCGAAGTATCGAATCGCACCCGCGCCCTCCACACCGATGATGGCGCGAGCGGGCAGCTGCGCACGCACGTAGAGCGCTGGCTGGCGGTGGAGGCGGTGGATGTCCTTCTCCTGGTTGCGTGTTGCACGGTGCAAGCTGGCGCTTTGAATGCCGATGGCGGCGCCCAGAGGGAGCCACAAGAGCGCGACGACTACGCGACGGCGTGTGATCAATGTCATCGTCATGGCCACGAGCGGAAGCGCCGAAACGATCAGGAAGTATCGGCGTTCGTAGAACTGTACGCCGACGTGTAGCTGGCGAGAAAACGCTACGACGAGGATCGTCGCAGCCCAAGCGAAGAGCAGCCCGGCCACCTCGCGTTGTCCAGCGCGCCAACTGCTGTGAATGGCCAGCGCGAGCAGTATCACGCCGGACAATGACACGAGCCACGGCTCCCAAATCAGCAGTTCATCGCGTACGTAGCGTAGGCCATCAAGGCCTCCGCCGGTGGCCTTGACGTAGCGGGTGTTGGGCCACGCGTACCCCGAAATGGTGTGGCACCAGAACATCCAAGTCGCTGTACCTACGATAGGGCCGAGGACGAGACCGGCGGCCGGGACACGTCGTCGGGTGAGTGCCAACCATCCCCCGAATACGGCGACCGTCACCGCCGCCTCGGGTCGCGCCCAGGCGGCAAGCGTCGCCAGGCATGCGGCTGTCACGTGTCTCGACTCGAGGGCGGCGACGATGGTGCCGAGGATGATCGCGCTTGTGAGCGGTACTTCCATGCCGCTCACTGCGCCCTGAAGAAGCGGGGGCCAGCAGGCCACGAGTAGACCGGCGAGGGCGGTGAGCGAGACCAGCGGTACCGGGCGCTGGACGGTCGCGCGTTGGCGAGCGAGATCGATGGCGAGCCGGCCACCACAGAAGGCGGTGACGCCGTGCAGGAGCGCGCCGAGGAGCTGAACTTGCCACACAGGCGCGTGGCTCACGGGCCACGCGGCGAGCAGGAGTACCCATAGCGGACTGGAAGATCCCGTCTCCCAGTCTCCGGGGTTATAGCTGAAGCCATATCCGTTCCGGAGATTGTCGGCGTAGGCGAGGTGGATCCAGGCGTCGTCGAGGCAGAACTCTACGCTCCCGGTCCGGAACAACATGGCCAGGGCGAAACCGAGCACAGCGGCGCCGATGGGTAGCCAGTCTTCGGGGATCGGTCGCCGCGGTCCGGCATCGAGATCGGGGGTGTCGGTTGTGGATTGCGCGCTGGTGACCATGCCACTGGTTCAGGAGGTTCAGCCGTGGGGTTCGACGATGGCAAGCCTCGCGCCGCGCCATCGCGGTTTTACGTTGGGCGAGTCCTTCGTTCACGCGGGAGACGCGAGGCTCGCAAGCGAGCGGAACAATAATAGCTGGGACGAGGTTGCGTCGTCGGAGAACACCGGGCATAAACAGTGTCCACGAACGGGTCGGCCGGGGGGCTCTCAGGTTCGTGGACGAGGCAAGCTGCAGGGTTCCTGTGGACCAAGCGTCCCACGGAGAACTCCATGTATCTGTACGATTCGTCTGCTGGTTTTCAACGATATTTGAAGAGGATCGAACGCTTCCCTGTTCTGGACCGGGCGGGAGAACTGGATCTGTCGACGCGCTACCTAGCGGGCGACCGTGGGTGTGGTGATCAGCTTGTCAACAGTAACTTGCGGTACGTCGTGAAGATCGCCATGGGGTTCCGTGGCTACGGCTACAAGCTCTCCGACCTTGTGGCCGAGGGCAACGTGGGCTTGCTGCAGGCCGTGCGGCGTTTCGACCCCGAAAGGTGTCTGCGTTTCATGACCTACGGCTCCTACTGGATCCGCGCGCACATCCTCTCTTTCATCCTCAAGTCCTGGAGCCTCGTGGGCGTGGGTACGGGACCGATGCAGAGCAAGCTGTTCTTCAGGCTGCACCGCGAGAAAGCCAAGCTCGCCTCACGACTTGGGGAGGGTGTGGATGCGACGGAGCAGCTGGCGAAGAAGTTCGATTGCACGGTCGAGCGCATTCGAAGCATGGAACAGCGGATCGATGGTCGAGACGTCTCCCTCGACGCGCACGCGTACTCCGATAGCGCGGTCACGATCATCGACACGTTGCGAACCGACGCTGCGACCCAAGAGGATCTGACGGCCGGTAGCGAGGTCTCGCGTATCGTTCGAGATCGCGTCGGCGAGGCCATGACTCGGTTTGACGTGCGCGAACGACTGATCGTCAACGAGCGATTGCTTCGCAGTGGGGAGAAGAGAACCCTGGCTGAATTGGGGAAGCAGCTAGGCCTCTCACGGGAGCGCGTGCGTCAGTTAGAGCAACGCGTGAAGAACAAGCTGCGACGGTCGCTTGCGGATCTTGCGGTCGAAGGCGACTACGCACAAGCGGCCTGAGCGAGCATGACCCAGAGGCCTATCGCGCTACCCGCAACTTTTTTTGGGGGGAGAGCGGGAAGCGTGGTCGAGTCAGCGTGGTCTGCTGTCGTCGGCCACGATCGTCGCACGTTCGATTGCGACGTTGTTGGAGGTCGGCAGTGCGCCCCGAACGATGGGAAGGTCCGGGCGTTTCCCATCGCGTACGCGGCAGAAGGTAAAAAAATCAGAGATGCTGTTGGTGTTGTGCGTGGAGAGCCAGGCTCGCCAAGCGTTCCACTCCCATGGCGACATGGGTTTGAAACCGAAGTCCATGTCATGTCGATCACATAGTTTGCCCGAATCGTCGGGGCACGACTCGTACTCCTGCCAGGCCATGTCGAACTTGGCGGTGCCGTTGGGCAAACGGGACATGATCAGAATGAGGCCCTCGCTCACGATCTCGGACGTGTCGTCGTGGCCGTCGTGGGCGTACCAGCCTGCGGAGCTTGTGTAGGCATTCCAGCTTTGGGCGTCACAGTTGGAGATGCTGACGTAGGCATGGTCGACAGGATCGCCGCCCCATTTTACCTGGCCGTAGGTGCAGCCGCCTGCGCTCGCTCCGGCCAGCAGGAGTAAATCGACCGCGCGCTTGACGCTGGCCGAAGCTCGGCGGCTGCCGGCCCGACGCCGCCGTGGGCGCGGCATGGCAAACAACGTGTTCGTGAGACTGGTTGTCGGCAGCAGGAAGCGAACGGTGTACATGAGAGGTTCCTTTGTCGGCGACCAGGGGTGTCGCCGGACGGGTAGTGCCCGCCCGCGACCGAACAATTGCGGGGTGATGAGAGCGATGCCAAAAGTTGCGGCGCCGCGAGAGTTGCAGTCGATGGCCGCACAGTAAGACTGCGGGCGGCCTGGTGGTGTGTGGAGCGCGCTTGTGTGCTAAGAACCGCGGCGGACCACACACCGTCGAATCGATCATGCCACCGCAGGAAGACCCCATCCACACCCCCTTGCGGCTAGGGACCCATGAGTTGCCGGGCCTGTGGCGCTATCTACTCCCGAAGGATCTCGTTGACCTTCGGGTTCCTGAGGAACGTATCGCCCCTTGCTCGGCATGCCCGCAAGTCGAGCAAGGCGTCTACCGGGCCGACTGTCGATGCTGTACGTATTTTCCCCCTATCCCAAATTTTATGCTGGGATTCGCGCTGGCCGATCCGGCCACGCAAGACGGTGTCCGTGGCCTTGTGACCACCGGCTATGCGCTCCCCTCAGGTCTCTATCCGTCGCCGGTCGACTTCCGAGAAGCCGCCCGGGCCGACGCCGAAAACCGCTACGGCAACGACCCCTCCATCGCCTGCCCCATGTTCGACGGCCAAACCGGGCGATGCGGTGTGTACAAATACCGCAACTCTGTATGTGCGACGTTCTTCTGCGCGAATGACCACGGAGAACCAGGATCGATATTTTGGGACAAACTGCAGAATTTCATGGGCAACATCGAGCTGACCCTGTCCCAGTGGGCGATGGAACAAGTGGGGATGAGTAGTCACGTGATGCTCGCTGCCCTCGACGGGATTTCGGGGAGCATCGAGCACGCTTCGCATATGAAGGGAGGCTGGGGTCGAGAAGCACGCGCCGCCATATGGGGCGAGTGGTTGGGTCGCGAAACTGAATTCTTCGAAGCCTGCGCACGGGTGATTTCGGATCGCCGCGAGGAACTCTACGAGATCGCATGTGAGCGCCGGGTGCTCGAACCACTGGCCTACGAGCATGCTTTGCGAGATTGGATGCCCGCAGATCTACGGGCGGCGGTGCCCGAACCTTCCGACGCACACGCGACGCCGACCCCGATTGGAGAGCTGTGGTATCTGCTCAGATTGTCGGCGCGGAATCTATGGGCGCTCCCGTTCAACGACGGCACCGTCGAGCTGGCTGAAACGGTGCGGATGAGCGACACCCCGGAGAGCAGCATCGTGCCGTTGGCGTCTCGTGTGGGTAAGCACGCGGTGCGCAACCATCCCAGCGGTGCGCCGCCCGACCTCGCGATCTACATCACGCCGCAAGAGGCAACCCTGCTCCGTGTGTTTCGCGAACCACAGGTGCTCGGCGAGGCCTTCTTCGAAAGACCGGAGGTCGCTGCGCTCGATGACGCCAGGGGATTCCTCGCGGAGTGCATGCGGCGCAAGTTGTTGGTGGCCGGTGCGTAGGTTAGCCGAGGCCAAGCTCAAGGCAGAATCGCGGCGCTGGTTGGAAACCCTCGTGATGAAAGAACGAGAGGAGCTGCTGGTCGTCCCAGTGCACTTCCGTCCGCAGCGTGCCGATGCGTAGCGCGACCAGGTTCTGCCGGAGCTGCCGCACCAAAGATCGCCCGATGCCCTTGCCACGGTAGCCTGGGTGCACCACAAGCGTGTCGAGCACTGCCGTCTTTTCGGGAGCCCCCGAACTCACCATAGTACACTCTGGCGAGCAAGAATCCAGAAAATACCGCGTCCACTTCCGCCGCGAGGGAGACTTCGATGCCAGTGTGCACCAAGGCCATGGCCAACTTGGTTTTGAAATACTCCTCGCGCCGCGAGCCCGCGATTCTTGCGTCGAGTGCGACAACGGCCGCCATGTCGTCCGGCCGGAGACTCCGAACGGTTACATGCGGATTCTGTTCGAGATTGGGTGTCGATTCCATAGGTGCGGGTTCGGGTGAAGCGGTCCTCGCCCTGTGATAGGTCGGCTCGGGTGCGAACACAAGCGAGTATAGAGTCGTTTGATGGATCGCACTCATCTCCCGCGAGAGCCGGTGCCCGCGAGAGCCGGTGCCAGAAAACGTTGGCCGCAAAGATTTCTGTCGCGCCAGCTACTTTTGATGCTTCGTTTTCCAATCGTCGTAGGGCATGCCGTAGATGATCTCTCTAGCGTTCGATTTGGCGAACTCGTGCCCGCGCTCGGCGGCAGCTTGCTGGTACCACTTGCCGAGGCAGTTGCGACAGAACCCCGCGAGGTTCATGATGTCGATGTTCTGCACATCCGTGCGTTCGCGGAAATGCTCGACGAGACGGCGAAAAACGGCGGCTTCGATTTCGGTGCGAGTGGCTTCTTCCACGTCGATCAGTCTATCACGTTCGTCGGCGACTACGTGCGCCGGCGGACGTAGCCGCCCGTTGTGGGTGCGAGCGTGAAACGGAAGGGTTCCCACTCCCCACCAGTGCCGCGCCCAGCCGGCACCGTGCACGTCGGAAATCAGCCGTGTGCGGGACCAGAAGGCAGAGTGGTGTAGCGGGAGGTGGGTGGCGGAGGGACCCGATCGTGGCCCGAAGATCATGTGCCGCTATCGACAAAGGTGGGTCACGAGATCGCAGATCTGGCCGGTCGGGCAGTCGCTATCTTTGTTGCACGGTGTACTGCCCAACACGTCAACGGCGACGCCGATAGGCGTCGAGATCGTCAGCTCGATGCAGGAGGCGGCATCCTGCGTCGAGTCCACGGTACGGCGGGTGAGGTGCCCGTTGGGGAAGCCAGAAACGCCTGCCTGCAAGAGAGCGTAGATCAACTCCGCGGGGACGAGTGCACTGCCCGTGTCGTCCATGTCACAGTAGAGGCGATAGGGGCTTGAACCGTGTTGATCGACGCTCACGTCGAATAGTACTCTGGAATACGTTGGGTCGTTCGCTGGGGTCCAGTTCACGGCCAGAGGCTCTCCTTCAGAGAAGGTCCAGATCTCATCTAATACCTCCAGCGCGGCGACGCCCACGCCGAACAGGGCCATCTTACCCGCGTAGCCGTCGGTGGAGGTCAAAGAAATTTTGGCCCCCTCGAGGAATACGGGGTGCGAGTCCGTGGAGATGGGCTGAAAGTAGTTCATGCCGGGCTCGATGGGACTCATGGTCACTTGCGCTTGTAGTCCTGCGATCTTCACTGTCCCTGCATCTTGATTCTCTGGGTATGGGATGCACTCCCCGTTCAAGTCGCAGGTTTGCTGACCCTGACAGGGGGGGTCGCAAAAGGGGTTGGACTTGTGCAGCAGTCGACAGCCCTCCTTTTCCATCACGACGCTGGGGATATTGCCCGGGACGACGCCTGATGCAACGTTACCTCCCAGGCTGGAATAATCCTTGAGAACCGTGATGTCGAACGATCCGTTTCTCCGATCGAGGGGGCACGCTCCCCGGAGCGTATCGGGGAACGTGCCCTGCACTTCGTCATCCTTTGTTGCGCTTGGGGTGGCATCGCTCGTCGAGGGTTCAGCCGAGCAGGAGATAAGAAGAGCGAAGATACCGCTAAACCGGTAGCGCGGGTCTGGCTTGTTTGTCATGGAAAATTTGTTGCTCGTCGTCTGTCCGACGCCGCGTGCTCCCGATTCTCTTCGCCGTCGCCATGACTCTTGACCCGAGCGACCGCCAGCGTCGTAGCTTGGGTCGACGGGCGGCGTGGCGAGGATCCTGATCGACCCGATCAGTCCCACACGCCTCCGACTAGGATATAGCCATCGTCGTCAGTGCGTTCCACGCTGTAGCTTCTGGCCCGATGGCTGCCATCGTAGGCATGCGTCCAAACAATGTCTCCCGTTTGCGATATCTTCGCCAGCATCGCCGCCTCACCGGGCGCGTCGAAACCAGTGGTGATCCCAGCCACCACGTAGCCTCCGTCGGTCGCTTCCTGTACGGAGAAGGCGAGATGGAGTTTCGTTGTATCCGCACCCAACATGGTGCGCCAGACTTCGTCGCCTTCCGGACCTGTCTTGATCACCATAGAATGATCGACGCCGTCGGAAGCGGCGAAATAGTAGCCGGTGAGCACGTACCCGCCGTCTGCCGTCTGCAGGGCGTCGATCCCCATGGCGATTTGCCCCTCTTCGTAGTCTTGGATCCACTCCAGCGTGCCGTTTTCGGCGGTCTTGATCAGTACCATTTTAGACACGGTTTGGTTTCCGCTGACGACGAGCCGGTACGTGGCCACGACGTAGCCCGTGTCCGGAGTTTGGCGCACCGACATGAACAAGGTGCCATTGAGTTGCACATCGTAGCTCTCGGTCCATGTCGTTTCCCCGTCGGCGCTGACCTTCACCAGGGTGGCGTCGCCCGCTCCGGCCCCTCGGTTGCCTACCAGAATGTAACCACCGTCGGTTGTCTGTTGCATATCCGGCCGCATGTCGCTGCTGAGTTCGTCGTAGCTGTGGGCCCACTCCTCAGCGCCTTCGGGGTCGGTTTTCACCACTCTCGCGGTGCCGGACATGCCACCGACGTGGCCGATCAACGCGTATCCACCGTCGATGGCCGACACCACGGCGTGCGCAGCTTCGGTCTCGCCTTCGGTCCCGAACGCCTTTTCGAATTCGACGTTGCCGTCCCCGTCGGTCTTGGCGAGGTAGAAATCGGTGTCCCCCCCGGCCACTGCCGTAAGCTCGCCCGCGACGACGTAGCCGCCGTCCTCTGTCGTCTTGACGGCGTAGCCCATGCTCCCGGCGGCTTGGTCACCGAAGTTTTGGCTCCAGATTTGTACGCCCTCGGCATCGACTTTGGTCAAGTACACGCCGGGAGGTCTGGGGGCGGAACTTGGCCGTCTGTGTCCCCAGACGGCGCGCCGCTGCCGGTGTCCGTCTCCGCCTCGTCGCTGCCGGTGCCCGTCTCCGCCTCGCCGCCTCCCGACGAGTCCCCCCCATCAGTAGGCGCCGCGTCGGGCATGGATGTATTACCGCTGCTGGTCGACCCGTTAGCCGTCCCCGTTGGCGGGTTGGGATCCGCTACCTCGCTGCAGCCCGCGGCGAGACCGAAGGAGATGATGGCGTGGATGCCAGTAGAGAGATAGAAGTTCGATTTGCTACGATACACGATGATGTTTCCGCGTTCGTCCCCCTGACGGAGCTCCCGTGCGCGGTTGCGAGCGGTGGTGGACGAGGTGGGCGATCAGATTTTTTCACGCGCCAATATCGCCAGCCAGATGTGGGCGGCGCCATCTTCGTTGTCTTCCCAGTTGAAATCCGCGTCGATGATCGCGAAGTGCGGGATGCCGGAGACCCGCAGAATTTGTCGCCAAAGGGCCCCAGGGTCGCCGGCCACAACGATTTTGGGGTGGGGGTAGCGTTCGTGCCACTCGCTGAGGAATGCCACCGAGTAGTCCTCGCCCTCCCAGCCATCGTGCAGAAATTCGACAAGAAAAATCTCGTCATCGTTGATCTGCTCGAGCAAGCCTGTGGCCTCGTAGGTCCCGGTCTGATACGCTAGGTACTCGGCGAAGCCCTGGCAGGGGCCACACCACCCGGCGCTTTCGTTGAGTAGAATCCGCCGGCCGCCGTATTCACAGAATCGAAAGGCGTTGCCCTCGTAGTCCTCGCTCTCAAAGTGGTGAACGGGCCCTCCTTGCACATAGTTCACCGGGCCGGGATCGGGGTTCTCACATGCGTCGAAGACCTCATCGCCGCCGCTGTCTCCCGTCTGGGCGTTGTCGCCACCTTCTCCGGTCTGATCACCGTTGTCGCCAGTCGCTGCGGTATCTGTGTGCTCGGTGGGCGAGGCCGGCTCCTGCGAGCCGGCCTCGCTTCCGCCCGAGCTGCTGTTCGCCGGCGCACATGCGGAAAGCGACCAACAAGGCGGCATGCAAAGGAGCACAAGCAAGCTGGTGGAGCGGGGTGATGATGCGTGGATCACCGGGTGACGATACCCTAGCTGGCCGGCCATATCGGGTCGGGATTGCCCCGGTCCGCGGGGTAGGATCCGTTCGTGGGGTGAAGCCGACGGCCGGGACGGAGATGGGGACGGAGATGGGGAGCCGCGGTTGGAAACCGAAGTCTGGGGACATACGATGCCGGCGTGTGGCCGGCAGTGGCGAGGCACGCAGCTCCACTGGGCACGCTTGGGGGCCCAGGTCGGACGTTGCTCCTTGCGCGTCGCGTGCAGGCCTGGCTGCGGGCGCTCATTTTGCGCGGCGTCGAGGAGGCGCACGGTGCCGAGGAATCAGCCGATGCGGAGAACATCATGCTCCCGTGTTGCTGACCTGGGCCGATGCGAAGGTGGCCATCTCGTGAAGAATGCGGAGCGCCCCTTCCACCAACTGCATCGCCAAGGCGGCGCCTGTTCCCTCTCCGAGTCGTAGCTCCAGATCGAAGAGTGGGGCCTGACCCACGGCACGCAGGACAGCGAGGTGACCGGCTTCTACGGAGCGGTGGGATGCAATCAGGTAGCCCGCAACTTCGGGCTTGATCCGGACCGCGACCAGAGCGGCCACACTGGCGACAAAACCATCCATCACGACGGGGATCCGATGGGCCGCGCCCGCCAGTGTGACGCCGCATAAGCCCGCGATCTCGAAGCCCCCCAACTTGGCGAGCACGTCGATGGGGTCGGATGGATCGGGTGTGTTTCGAGCCAGGCCCCGGCGAATCGTCTCGACTTTCCGGCCTCGTGCGTCGTCGCTGATGCCGGTGCCGTGTCCGGTCACCTCCTCCACGCGAGCCTGGCAGAGCACGGAGGTCAGGGCGCTGGCGGCGGTGGTGTTGCCGATACCCATGTCGCCGATGCCGAGCAGTCCCACCCCGCTCGCGGACAACTCGGCGACCAGCGTGATGCCGACTTCGATGCCCGCGATGGCTTGATCACGGGTCATCGCGGGGCCGTGAGTGAAGTTTTTTGTTCCAGCTCCGATCCGGTGCACGCGTATCTCCGGAGCCGGCGCGACGGGGTGCTTGGTACCCATGTCTACCACGACCACCTGCGCGCCCGCGTGTCGGGCGAGCACGTTGATCGCGGCGCCGCCACCGGCGAAGTTGAGCAACATTTGTCCCGTGACCTCTTGGGGATAGGCGCTGACGCCCTCCTCTGCCACCCCGTGGTCGGCACCCATGACGACGATTGTCTTGTCCGGGATCGGTGGCCGTGGGTGTCTGGAGATGGCAGCTACTTGGCATGCCAGCTCCTCGAGTCGTCCCAGGCTTTTGCGTGGCTTGGTCTTATTGTCGAGTGCACGTTGTGTCGCTTCACCCACATCGCTGGCTACCGCTTCGATCTTAGATAGAATTTCGTGGAAATTCATGTTGGCTCGTCGACGACGCGAAGTAGAGGGTGGCTCCCATCGCCGACCCTAACATGACCGTCGGCGACGGGTGACGCAACCGTTCTTCGCGGGAGTTGCCGCGCCAGCTGTCGCGCGCCATAGGGTAGAGTCGCCGGCGATCCCCCTCGGCTAGAATGTGCATCGATCATGAAGCCACCTATCTCGCCCCATCATATCGACGTCCCCGCTGAAGCGATGGCTTCCGACCAGCCCGGCGGCCGCGTCCTCCTCCTACCCGGTTCGTCGGGCAGGGCCAACGATATCGCCCAGCGCTTCGAGAACCGGGCCACCTTCCCGAGCCAGCGCAATCACGACGTCTTCCTCGGCACGGTTCCGGGCGCGAACGGCCCGGTGGACGTGGGGGTTGTGTCCACGGGAATGGGGTGTCCGAGTGTGGACATCATCGTGACCGAGCTTCTCTCAGTGGGCGCGTGCTGTTTCCTGCGCGTCGGGACGTGCGGTTCGTTGCAGTCGCATGTCGTGCGGGCGGGCGATGTGGTCATCGCCACCGGTGCAGTGCGCGATGAGGGCGCTTCGCTGGCCTACGCCCCGCCGGAGTTTCCCGCAGTGGCCAGCGGCCAGGTGGTGTCCGCTGCCCTGGCGGCCGCGGGCGCGTCTTCGTTCGGCGATCGTGTCCACGTTGGGGTTGTCCATACCAAAGACTCGCTCTACGCCCGGGAGTTCGGCCTGGGACCGGCGGCCACGGAAAACGAACGCTATATGGAGCGGCTGAGCGCCCTTGGGGTACTCGCCTCGGAAATGGAAGCGGCACATCTGTTCGTGCTGGCGCAGGTCCACTCGGGTACGGGAGTTCGCGCCCGAGCCTGTCGCGTGCACGCCGGGTGCGTGCTCGCTGTGATCGGAGGTGCGGTTCCTTTCGACGGGGAGGTGGAAGCCGCAGATGCGGTCGATCGCGTGATCGATCTCGGGCTGACGACGGCCGCGCGTCTGCCCGACATGCTGGGCTAGGTCAACCTCAACCACGCCGTCGGAAGCGAGCCCGACATCGGGCCCGTTGGGCAATCGCAAAGATTGCGCTGTGATCGCCAGGGCAGCGCATCGCTTGCCGTGTTCGGGCCAGGTGCCGAGGGGGGGATACGTCGCATGTTGGGAGCAGAGATGAGCGCGAACGCGAACCCTTCGGGCGGCCTCCCATCGCAAAAATTATCGGCCCAACGGCGGAAGACCCATCGACGCCGGCGCAAGATAGGTTCTCGGCGGCGGTTCTTGATGCAAGGCGCCGGTATGGTTGCGGCTGGCTCCGCTCTGGTCCGAGCGAGTGCCCGATCGAGCCCCATCGACAGAGAGTCCGACGGACCACCCGTGCGTCCGCCCACCGCCAGCCACGATGACGCTGAATTCCGAACCAGCTGCATTCGTTGCGGTTTGTGTGGGGCGGTGTGCGAGAACGGCTGCATCCGCTTCTTTGGACTCGATGAGAATGAACACGGCGTGCTGACCCCCTACCTCGACGTGCGCAGACGGTCCTGTACGCTGTGCATGCGCTGCACCCAAGTTTGTCCCACCGAGGCGCTTCGCCCCGTGGCTGAAGGCTTGGAAGTCGTCGCCCGTGAGGTGAAAATGGGAGCCGCGGTGGTCGAACGCGACATGTGTCTCTCGTATCTCGGCCGTGTCTGTGGCTACTGCCACGACGCCTGCCCCATCCCCGAAAAGGCAATCAAGCTCACCCCACCGGCTTTGCCGGTGATACTCGACGGATGTGTGGGCTGCGGTCGTTGCGTGGAGTTTTGTCCCCAGTCACCCACCGCAATCTCGATTATCCCCGGTTCGCACAGATGACGCCGACGACGATACAAGACCGCCAACCAGAAGCGCTGTGGCGCTGGAGCCGGCGTTTGACCCAGTTTCTCGCACTCGTCGCCATGGTCGTCGCGCCTTTCCTCGGCGGTTGGCAGCGTATGGATCGCAACTATCTCGCCTCGTGGGACGGCCGGGGTTGGGACCTGCCCGCTCGGCTCGCCAACGTGCTCCCCATGGGTGGCGCCCCCGCGCGTGCCCACGAGGCGAACCTTCTCTTGGGTGGGGGATCGGCAGTAGCGTATTTTGACCTACAGATCGCCGATCCGACCGCCGGCCTGCTCTCCTTCTCCACGCTCTCTTCGCCATCGGGGTGGACCGTGTTCGCGTGGATGATGCCCGTGGCGTTGGCTCTGGTCGCGGGTCGGGTGTTCTGCGGGTGGTTTTGCCCCTTCGGCACCGTTGCCAGATGGTTGGAGCTAGCCCTCGAGCGCCTCCCGATCCAGCCCCCACGTTACACCGTTCCCACGTCACGTCCGCTTCGTTTCGTGATCCTGATCGTTGGGCTGACGCTCGGGGCGGCTGGATTCCAAACCTTGCTCTACCTTTTTCTGCCCTACGTGCTGATGCAGCAGTCAATCTACGCATGGTGGTTGATGGGGGGCGGAGGTGCCTCGCTCGGTGCCCTGGTGGGCTTGCTCGCCGCCGGCGTGCTGTTTGGCCCGACGAGCTACTGCGCGACGATATGCCCCACGGGCGGGGCCCTGGCGCTCGCTGGACGTGCCCGACGCGTGCGGCTGCGCCTGGTCGAACCTGCGGCCTGCGGAGCCCACTGCGATCTGTGCAACCGCGGCTGTTGGTTGTCCCTCGATCCCGCGGGTGGTGACGCTGGCGCCGATTGTGACCTGTGCGGGCGATGCATGGAAGTGTGTCCGAAGAACAACCTTCACGTGGGTGCACAGGCAGGGGTGCTTCGTACCATCCGCCACACGACAGCGAGCCTGATCGCGGCCGCCTTGCTTGTGACCGGTAACGCTGCGCATGCCAGTGCGGCGCGCGAGGGTATCGGCCACGTGAAACCGGGCCTGATCCTGGAGGCACATCAGAACCGGTCCGAGGTCGACTACAAGATATCGGTGGTCGACATGAACGGCGTCCGACTCGGTGCAGATGATCCCGCCGAGGAGCACGACATCGAGATCTCACTGTATCTCGGCCGGGGGCCGCGAGGGAGCGTCGACGAACGGGGAAAAATGAACGCTCGCGCGGAGGTCTATCAAGGGCCGTTGTCTGTGGCGCTGCTCGATGCCGAAGGTGGCATCAAGGCGTCCGTCGGGTTCGAGCGCCCCAACGAGCCGATCTCGACGCCAAGCCGCAGCATCTATCGGCGTCGTATCCAGGTGGATCTCGAAGCGGGGGATATCTTGGAGCTCGCCGCGATTCCGGGGTGGAGCGAGGGGGTGGAGCGCTGGCGCATGCCACAACCGAACAGCGGACGCGATGGGTCGCGCGCGCTACATTTTGGTATCGCTGCCTTCATGTTGTTTGGTGGTGCGCTGTCTTTGTCGCTCGGCCTGTCGCCTGACCGAGCGCCTGACCGAGCGCCTGGTCGGTCGCCTGGTCGGTCGCCTGGTCGGTCGCCTGGTCGGTCGCCTGGTCGGTCGTCGGCTCCGAGCCAACACGCGTAGAGTTGCCAGCCGATCGCCGGCTATCTGTGGTGGGTGAAAGGCTGCCTCGAACGGGGATGGTTGTGGAGGACCCTGGCTGCACCGCCCGTGGTATGAATCGCTGGATGCGATTCGGACAATGGTACCCGCTGGCGGACGCCCGGCTGCATGCGCCCGCCGTGGCCGGAATGCTCCAGGTGCGGGTGGCGTCGGGTCTGGTGGACTATCCGTGGGGCAAGAGCGCAATGATTCACTATATGGCGAGCCGTGATCTCAGGGCCGACAGTACGACGTTCGCCGCGCAGCATCCTCACGCCGACTGGCTGTGCCGGCATGCGACAGATGGCGACGTGGTGGCGATGGCGCGCTTGGTCGCACGATTTGAGCAGCAGTTCGGCGCGCGACCAAGTATCCGCTAGGCTACGGTCCTCGGCGGACCCCATGTGCCTCGTCACCGCGGCGATAGGGGGGTCCGCGGGTGGTCTGCGTTTCCCCCCGAGGTTACCGGAGTCGTCCGCCGGCGTGGTCAGGCTGCGTGGTCAGGCTGCGTGGTCAGGCTGCGCCGGCTTAGGGGCCGCGCAAAAATAGCATAATGTTCGTATTCCCCCAGAATGGACGCCAGAGGCGTCCAGGCACGTTCCACGAACTTCATCGATCGACTTATTTTTGCACGGCCCCTTAGCGATGCCGCAAGGCGTTGCGCGCTCGTGTCACCCGGACCGAGGCGTTGCGTCTGGTGATCTCCAACTTTGTGCCGATCTCCCGATACGACAGCCCCTCTAGCAACAAACCCAGGGCCGATCGTTGAGTTTCGGGGGGGTGTGATCGATAGGTCTTGATAGGCGTGCCGAAGGGTGCCGCGCGGTTTTGGCGCCTCCCTCGCTTGGCCGCAAGTACGTAGACCCGTATGCACAAATGGCAGTCCTCGTCGTCGCGAGAACTGCGGTATCGCACGACCCCCGGCCGACACGGCAATCGTGACACGCGTGCAGCCGATTGCCCCACGGCGTGTCCATGCGGAAGCCTCGCGCGAGTGCACGATGTATCCGGGCCAGCGGCGACGCGCCCGTATGTGTCCAACGAGTCAGGCGGCTTGGGGGGACTGTTG
>JAZGFE010000107.1:0-17555 GCA_036479215.1 Nannocystaceae bacterium
AGGAGCTCATCGAGTAGCTTGTCTTGGAGTGAGACGCGTATTTTAGTATCGTCCGTTGCGGCGATTACTGTCTGTGTTCGTCTGGGCATGGCTTCCGTACTTTCTCAGCTCAGTCCGCCCATACACAAAATTTCTGACACTCCCGCAGACGGCGGGGAAGACATCGTATCTGCTCCACGTACGCTGCGGGGCGGGGACCTAGGTCGCGCCCCGAAATCGAAGCTGAAGCGCGAACAACGCGAACAACAGATCCACGCACCCGCGGTGCGCTTCACGCGAGGACTCGATCGCCCTGACCACTTGGCCCCGATCCCTACCAGATCAGTCCTTAGTGTGATCCGCTAGCTCGTCTCGTTGATAGTCTAGCCGCCCGCTTGTGTGCGGCATGGTGCTCATGCTCCCACCCAACCAACTCGACACCATCTTGACCCTACAGTTCGCCGTCGCTTGGGCGGGTGAGAGCGGCGACGACGACCCGCGCCTGAAGTGGTGGGACACCGACATGGTGTCGAAGTACGGCGGGCACGCGCTGCTAAAAGAACTGGCGCCACGTACGGCGGAGTGGGCCGCCTTGGAGGTCGCACGTGAGGCGGCGAGGCGCGCGGATGAAACGGCCACAAGGCGTGACGCCGACCCGGACCGACTCATCTCGCTGTTTCGCTTCGGCTTCGCACTCGACGAGCAGCTCCAAGACCGCATCGCATCACACAAACTATCGGGTCGCACGCCCACCCAAGCGCTCGAGAAGTTGCCCGAACGACTCACCACCTGGAACGCCGACGCCTTCGCCGACTGGCTAGCTTCCGGCGACAAACCCAAGGTCGTCAAGGAACCCGTGGGCCGCCGCCTCACCTCGGGCCCCCCACAAGACCCTTGCGAAACGGCACGACGCCTCGCCCAGGCCCTCGTCCCCCTCACCGCCAGCTACCCTTGCCCCCACTACCGAAGCGCCAGTGCCTGAAGCCGAAGTCAGCGAAATTCGCACACAACTGTTTCGGGTCACCCTCGAGGCCGAGCAGTCACGCGCCTACTGGCGTCATGGCGAACCTTCGCGCTCGGTCGAAGCCGAAACAGAGGCGGCGTTCACCCAATACTGGTTCGGGTCGAAGTCGATGCCGCGCGTGCACGAGCTGATCAACACCTTCCGTCGGCGTTTTGCCGCCTATCCGGAGGCACTGACTGCCCTCCACGCCTGGGATGATATCGACGCAGCGAGTCGCATCCTCGTATGTCATTGGCACCTGCAGCTCACCGACCCGGTCTATCGACGCTTCTCGGGCGACTACCTGCCGAAGCGACGACGAGGTGGCCGTGACAGCATCACCCGCGAGGCTGTTTTGACGTGGATCTCCGACTTCGACGCCGAGGGCCGTTGGAGCGCGGCCACCCGAGTGGGCTTTGCCAGCAAACTCCTGTCGGCGGCCCACGCTTCGGGGCTGGTCACCAGCAAACGCGACCCGCGCCCGCTGGCCACGCCGCGGGTGCCGACGCAGGCCCTGGCCTACTTGCTGTACCTACTGCGCTCGGTCGCGTTCGAAGGCAGCCTGCACGACAACCCCTACCTGCGTTCGGTAGGACTTGATGGTGGGCTCCTCGATGACCGCTTTCGCTCAGTGCCCGGTGTCGACATGGGCCGTGTCGGCGACATCGTCGATTTCACCTGGGCCTACCTCACCCTGCCCGACTGGAGCGCCCACACTGTCGGCGCTAGCCCGCCTGCTTCCCGGAGTGCCTCATGAACCAACGACTTGCTTCGACCTTTGCCGCCCTCAAGGCCGATCTGATCCACGAAGAAGGCCCGCGCATCAGCACGATGCGTAACTACCGCTTCTGCATCGCGGTCTACCAACCGCGAGAAGAGTTCGAGCTGCGCCGTCACGTGCAGCGCCTCACCAGCGAGCTTGTGGCCGGCGGCTGGGTGGTCAAGGGCATCTCGCTGCAGCGGGTATTGCTCAACCGCCTGCGCTCGCACGGTGAGCACGACATCGCGCGCATCATCCAGCGTGAGAAGGGCGTCACCGCAAAGAACGCCGAGCGCGGGCTCAACTTCCTCAAGGACAAGATCACCCCAGAGCTCGAGGGGCCCGAGGGCATCGCGGCCGATCTGGCCAAGGAGATCCAGGACTTCATCGCGGCCAACCCCGACAAGGCTGAGCGCACGCTGGTCATCATTGGCCGCGTTGGCGCGCTCTACCCATTCTTTCGCAGTTCGGCGCTGCTCAAACACCTCGACGGGCACACCAAGAACGTCCCCGTCGTGCTCATGTATCCCGGCGAGCGTCTCGGCGAGACCGGCCTGCGCTTCATGGGCAAAGGCGGCGCCGATTCGGACTACCGCCCTCGGATCTACGGATGACGTCGCACCACCCCCCCTAATAAGGCCTCCTCGGACCTGCCATGAAGATCAAAGAGCTATTTCAATCCGACGTCACGCGCGACATTCCGCCGGTGGTCTATTTCCACGAGCAGTCACCCACAAAGCTGGCCGAGGAGGTCAGCGAGTACATCGTGACGGGAGGCCACCCCGAGGGCCATCCCAAGCACACGACGCGCGGGCTGCACGAGCACTACGTCAAGCTGCTGAAACGCATCACGGCCGAGCTCAGCAAGGCCGGTGGGCCCGAGCTGCCTGCCGCATGGATCTCCGGCTGTTACGGCTCGGGCAAGTCGAGCTTTGCGAAGCTGCTCGGGCTGTCCTTGGATGGCGCCGCGCTTCCCGATGGCAGCCCCCTAGCTGACGCATGGCTTCGTCGCGACACCTCAGCGCGTCGACAACAACTGGTCGACGCTTGGAGGCAGCTCCACGACAAGATCGATCCCCTCGCCATCGTTTTCGACATCGGCGGCATTTCGCGCGGCGGCGAGCACATCCACTCGGCCGTCGTTCGGCGCTTGGCGACCCGTTTGGGCTACTGCGACAAGGAGGCCCTGGTTGCCGACTACGAGCTCAAGCTCGAATGCGACGGCCTCTACAGCGACTTCGTGGCCAAATGCCAGGAGGTGCACGGTAGGCCCTGGGACGACATCAAGGGTACCCACATGGTCGAAGACGAGTTCTCGGTCGTGCTGCATCACCTATTCCCCGACCGCTATCTCGATCCCATGGATTGGGTCAACGCGCGCAGCGGCCGGAGCCTCAATGCGCTCTCGGCCGAGGATGCCGCCAAATCCATCCAAGACATGCTCAAGTTCCGCGCGCCCGGCAAGACCCTCTTCATCGTGGTCGACGAGGTGTCTCAGTACATCTTTCAGGACGACCGGCGCATGTTGGCGCTGCAGTCCCTGGTCTCGGCCTTGGGTCAGCGCCTCAAGGGCCAGGTTTGGCTGGTTTGTACCGGGCAGCAAAAGCTCGACGACCAAAACAACTCGAATGTCTTGGGCAAAATGAAGGACCGGTTCCCGGCGCCGCTGCGGGTGCACCTCGACACCACCAACATCCGCGACGTGGTGCACAAGCGCCTGCTGCACAAGCACCCCGAGCGCGCGCCGCAACTGCGCGCCATGTTCCAAGAGCACCGCAACAACCTGCGCCTATTTGCCTTCGGCTGCGAGGACATCAGCGAGGAGGACTTCGCTGAGATCTACCCGATGCTGCCCAAGCACATCGATTTGATCATGCAGATTACCTCGGCCCTGCGCACGCGCTCGACCCGAAGCCAGGGCGATGACCATGCAATCCGCGGCCTATTGCAACTGCTAGGCGAACTGTTTCGTGAACAAGGTGTCGCCGACATGGAAATGGGTCAGCTGATCTCGCTCGACCTCATCTACGAGGTGCAGGCCTCGGCCCTGGATGCCGACGTGCAAAACACCATGGCGCGCATCATGGAGTTTTGCCGCGACCAACAAACCAACACCGCGGCACGCTGCGCGAAGGTGGTCTCGTTGCTTGAGTTGCTGCAACACGACGAAGGCGGGCTGCGCACCGACGCAAATCTGGTGGCGAAATGCCTCTACAACGACCTACGCGAGGGCAGCAATGAAGACGAGGTCGAACAGGCGCTCGAACTCCTGCGCACCCAGAACCTGCTCGGCTACTCCGCAAACAAGGGCTACAAAATCCAGTCCTCTGCGGGACAAGACTGGGAACGCGAGCGCGCCAACTTCAGCGTGCCCAGCGATGAGATCTACACCCTCGTCCAAGAGACCCTCGAACGGCTGGTGGGTGACACCGATCGCCCTCAGCTGCAAAGTCGCGGTTTTCCGTGGAAACCCCTGTTCAGCAACGACCATGGGATCGAGGACCAACCGCTACGCAGCACCCGCGAAGAGGGACCCGTCACGATCGATTTTCGTTACATTCCCATGAGCGGCGGCGAGTCGCACGTATGGGTCAACCGTAGCGCCGAGACCCAGCTCAAACACCGTATTGTGTGGGTGGACGGCCAATACACCGCAATTCTGGACATGGCCCGAACCTACGGCAAGGCCCGCCGCATGGTGCGGCGCTACACCGCGAAACGCGAGTCTTTGCCCGCCGAGAAGCGCCGCCTGTTGCTCGAAGAAGAAGCACGCGAAGAAGGACTCAAGGCCGAGTTGCGCCAGACCGTGGCGCAGGGCTTCATGAGTGGGCGCATCTACTTTCAGGGGGCCGACAACAACCCCCAAGACTACGGTGCGAGCTTCATCACCGCCTTGGTTGGGGTCGCAACCAAGCGCCTGCCGGACATCTACCAGCACTTTGTCGCCACAACCGTCACCAGCGGCGAACTGGCCCAACTGACCTCCAAAGGCCCGCTCTCGGGACCTTCACAGAAATTCTTCGCCTCCGACCTGGGCATCTTGGACGACGACGCCGGACGCATTGTGCCCAGCTGCTCGGGCGCCATTCCCAAACGGGTCCACAAGCTCATCGAGGGCCAACAAGGCGTTTCCGGTGCGACCTTGCTCAAGCACTTCAGCGAGCCCCCTTACGGGCACACCAGCAGCGTGGTCAAAGCCTGCATCGCAGGGCTGCTCCGCGCGGGCAAGATTCGTGTGCAACCAAGCGGACAGCCCGAGATCACCACCATCGGTGACGGCGGCGTGCGCGACTTCTTCGAGAAAGATCGCACCTTCAAGCAGGCCGACATCTTCCCCTCGGGTGAGCAGCGCATCAAGCCACAGGATCGCGCGAAGATTCAGGAGCTCTTTGCCACTGTCTTCGACCGCGCGATCGAGCCCGAGAATGAACCTATCGCCGATGCCGTCGGCGAAGTCATGCCAGCAACGGCGACCAAGCTGCGCAACGTCGAAAAGGCCCTCAACAAGCTCCCCGGATGCCCCGATGCTCCTGCCATTGTCCACAAGTTGAGCAAGGCTATCGAGGACGCCCTACGCTCGCGCCAGGTCGAGCCGCGAGTGCTCGCCGTACGCAAGCACCTGGCCACCCTGCGCGATGGTGTCAGCCTGCTCAACCGCTACCAAGCAGAGCTCACCCAAGACGCGATCGAATCGGTACGCAACGCCCGCGCCGTCATCGACGGTCACTACCAGCAGCTCGTGGACCAGGCGGTGGCGGGTGATGCCCTGCAGGCGGCCCAACAAGCCATCGCCCTTCAACTGCGTAGCGAGCACCCCTGGCGCGACATCGGGGGTGTGGAGCACCATGTTGAGCTGATCCGCAAAACCTACGAGGACACCCGCACGGCCCTCATCGCCCAGCAGGGCGTCTTGGCCGAAGCGGCGCGCGAACGCGTCAAGGGCATCTGTGGCTACGCGAGACTCGGCGACGACGACCGCGCGGCGGTGCTTCGCATCCTCGACGAGGTGGCCATCGACACAACGCCCCAGGCGCTCGCCCCCCCCCTGACCCAAATCGTCAACGGCCTCGCGGCGCGCCTCGACGAAGCACGTGAGCACGCCCGCTACAAGCTCGACGAGATTCAAGCGAAAAAGACCGGCAAGGTGGTCGTGCAGGTCACCATCAAGGCGCACGACATCGAGATCGCCACCGTGGCCGACGTGGAGTCCCTGCTCGACGAGATCCGTCAGCGCCTGATGGAACAGATCTCCAAGGGCCAAAAGGTCCGCCTGTCTTTGGACTGAACAACTCGATACATCATCATGACCATGACCCCCGAGGCCAAGAGCCTGCTTTGCAAGACGATTCGTTCGCTACGCGGGCGTTTGCTGGGTGATCTCGAAGACGCACTCTCGCGCGAGTACAAGCTCGCTGTTGATGCGACGAAGGCCAAGCTCTCGCATGAGCAGGCGCTCAAGCGGGGGCGCTTGGACGCCTGGGTCGACGAGCAGGTGCGTGCGCTTGGAACCAAGGCGAATAAGGCTGAGGCGCGCACTCGCTTTCGCGGCGAGGTGGTCAAGACAGCCGCGTACACCCTGCTCAACCGGCTTGTCTACCTGCGCCTGTTGGAGGCCACCGAGCTGCGTAAGGTGCCCGTGGTCACCGGCGACTGGGCGTCGCGTGGGTACCAGGACTTCCGCGACTTGGCCCCGGCCCTGACCCATGACGACACCGAGGGCTACGCGTTCTTGCTCGACCTGGTGATCCAGGAACTGGCGCTCGACCTGCCGGGGCTGTTTGGCTCGGCGGGCATGGCCGACCTGGTGCCGACGCCGGCGGCGACGTTGCGGCATGTGGTCGAGACGTTGGACAGCCCACAACTTGAGTCGTGCTGGGCCGACGACATGACGCTCGGCTGGGTCTATCAGTATTGGAACGACCCGCAGCGTGAGGCGCTCGACGCCAAGATCAACGCCGGCGGCCAGATCGAGCCCCACGAGATCGCCAGCAAAACCCAGATGTTCACCGAGCGCTACATGGTCGACTGGCTGCTGCAAAACAGCGTCGGACCGATGTGGCTGGCGATGTGCAAACAACACCGGTGGACGCCCCTGGCCCAGTCGGAGGGCACGCTGGCCCGGCTCGAAAAGCGGAGGACGAAGTGGCGAGCCAAACGCGAGGCCGGCGAGGTCGAGCTGACCGCATTGATGCCCCTGCACACCGACGCCGAGCGACGCTGGGCCTACTACGTGCCCCAGGCCATCCCCGACGACGCGGTTGAGCAGGCGCCCACGAGCATCCGCGAACTCAAGTTGCTCGACCCCGCCGTGGGGTCGGGGCATTTTTTGGTGGTCGCGGTCGACCTGCTGTTTGGGCTCTATCTCGAAGAGGCCCAGCATCGGGGTGAGCAAGCGGATCCACAATGGGCGCCGAGGGCCATTGTCGAGAACATCTTGGCCAACAACCTGTATGGCATCGACCTCGATGGGCGGGCAGTACAGATCGCAGCGGCGGCCTTGTGGCTCAAGGCCAAGCAGCTCGCGCCACAGGCCGCGCCGGTGCGGCTGAACTTGGTGGCGCCGAATCTACGCCTGGCGTCGCTGCCCGATGACGACCCGGCCCTGGTCGAGCTGCGTCAGGAAGTCGAGCGTGAGACCGGCATCCCGGCCGCGCTCACCGATAGCCTCGTGCATGCGCTCAAGGGCGCCGACCACCTCGGGAGCCTGCTCAAGGTCGGCGACTCGGTGCAGGCGGCGGTTGCAGCCCTGGGGGATAAGCTGTCAAAGCGGGTGCCCGAGCAAGGCGGCCTGTTTGAAGGCTACGCGGCCAAGCAGCCAACCTTGAAGATCGGCGCGGACGAGGCCAAGCAGGTGCTGATCGAGCGGATTGAGGCGTTCTTATCGCATCACTCGGGGAGTGAAGACTTGGGCTTGCGGCTGCGTGGCGAACAGCTGGCAGCCGGGGTCCGGTTTTTGCGGGTGGCGACTGAGGGCAGCTACGACGTCGTGGTGGGGAACCCGCCCTATCAGGGGACGGCGAAGATGAGCGATACTAAGTACGTCACGAAGCATTACCCGCTGGGCAAACATGATTTGTATGCGGCGTTCTTGCAGCGGGGGTTGGAGTTGGTGCGACCGGGGGGCGTGTCGGCCCTGCTGACCATGCGCAACTGGATGTTTATTAAGCAGTATGCGGGGCTGCGGGAGTGGTTGTTGGAAGGGTTTGATCTGCGTGCGCTTGGGGATCTCAGCTCGGGTGCGTTCGAGGAAATTAACCCCGCCAAGGTCGTCGTCTCGGTCGTCTCCAGCATCTTCCGGCGCGCGACTCCAACCAAGGACTTAACCCAGGGGCTCAAGTCCTTCGATGACGAGACGCTCACTACCCCGGGAGAGACCGCAAGAAAGCGAGCCGCGGTCCTATGCCACGTGGGCCGACACGCATTCGACCCCGCCGCCCTCAAGGTCATCCCCGAGTGGCCGTTGGTTTATTGGTGGGGGGAGCCTCGCCTGGACCTTTTCCGACACGCCACCACCTTCGGCACGAGTTCGCCGGCACGTCAGGGACTGATTACCGGAGACAACAACCGTTTCTTGCTCAACCACTGGCAGTTATCGCCCAACGCGACAACACTGACTGGGGATCGAACCTTCCGCTGGGTCCCCTATGTCTCGGGGGCCGAAGACCTCGTCTGGTACGAGCCACTGAGGGAGTCAGTGAAGTGGGCATGGAATGGCGCCGAGGTCTTCCACTTAGAACGAAACGGGCGGCAAGCATCGAGGCCTCAGAACGCTGACCACTACTTTTGTCTCGGCGTCGCATTCTCGATGATCGGCGCGCGTTTCACCGCCCGGGTCCATCGCTTCGCTAGCGTGTTCGGAGACATGGGATCTTCTGTGTTCCCCGAGTCGCTTTCAACCGCTGTGTGCTCAATGAACTCGGCCCGAGCGCGGAGGGTCCTGGAGTCCCTGAACCCGACAATACACTTCGTGGTTGGCGACGTGAATAGACTTCCCCTGTTCGCGATCGACAGCGCCGAGGCGATCTATGACGGGGTTGAAACCACCTTCACCACCCACGAGTCCCACCGCGAACCCTCCGTCGAGTTCCTCGCCCCTGGCCCCTCCCCCTGGCGCTACGCCCAGGACTGGGCTCAACGCGCCGTTGACCGCCCCGACGGCGAACCCCTCCTCCCTTACGAAGAACAACTCGACGCCGAGCCCCCCACCGACCATGTCAGCTTCGCCCTTGGCGTCGCCCTCGGCCGCTTCGGCCCCAACGCCGAAGGCATCCTCGATCCCAAAACCGCCGACCTCACCCACGCCCTCCCGGCTGGCACGCTCTTCCTCAACGGCACGCTCGACCCTGACGACCACGGCGACAGCCTTGGTCATGCCGCGGCCAAACCCATACTCCAGGCCTGGGACACCCACGCCCCCCATATCGACACCAAGCGCAAGCACCTGCGTGACTGCCTGCGCCTCGACTTCTTCAAAGACGTCCACATAGGCATGTACGAGAACCGCCCCATCCACTGGCCGCTGTCTTCGGAGAAGAAGACGTTTGTCGCTTGGGTCAATATCCATCGCTGGGATGCCAATACCTTGCGCAGTGTGCTCGCCGAGCACCTCAAGCCCACGGCCAAGCGTCTCGATGGCCAGTTCTCCGACCTGAGGCAGGCCCGGGACTCGGGCGATGCCAAGGCGGCCCGCGCGGCTGAAAACCGCCTCGCCAAGCTGACCAAGGCCCGCGACGAACTCGCCCAGTTCATCACCGATGTCGAGCAGTGCGCCGAGCGAGGGCCCCTGCCCCCCGACCCCAAGACGCCCGCTCGCGAAGTGGACGCCGTCTACGACCCCGACCTGGACGACGGCGTCATGATCAACGCCGCCGCGCTTTACCCCCTGCTCAACCCCCAGTGGAGCAAGCCCAAAGCCTGGTGGAAGGAGCTCACCCGCGCCACCTCGGGCAAGGACTATGATTGGTCTCATCTTGCCATGCGCTACTGGCCCATGCGTGTCGACACCAAGTGCAAGAAGGACCCTTCACTCGGTGTCGCCCATGGCTGCTTTTGGAGCTACCACCCCGAGCGTGCCTACGCCTGGGAGCTGCGCTTGCAGGATGAGATCGAGGCGGGGTTCACCATCGACGAGGCCGATTCGGCTGCTTGTCGCAAAGCCTTCTTGAGCAACCATCCGGACAAGGCCGAGGAGATTGTCGCCAAGGAGGCCAAACGTCGTCAGCGTAAGGCCGCCAAGGCGTCCAAAGCCGTCAAGAGCACAGCAGCGACCCGGGTCTCCGACGGCCCGTTGTTTGACGAGACAGAATCGAAGGACTGATGACCACTTCACTGAACTATCCCGGATCACGCTGGTGGAAATTCGATTTCCATACCCACACCCCTGCTTCGGACGATTGGGCCAGGCACAAAGCTGGCACCATCGGGCCCCGTGACTGGCTGCTCAAGTGGATGGCGGCCAAGATCGACTGCGTTGCCGTCACCGATCACAACAGCGGCGCATGGGTCGACAAGCTCAAGGCGGCCTACGAGGAATTGGAGGCGAGCGCACCCGATGGTTTCCGCGAGCTCGTGCTCTTCCCCGGCGTCGAGATCTCGGTCCACGGCGGCATCCATCTCCTCGCCATTTTCGATCCAAGCGCATCTGGCTCCGACATTGATGGCCTGCTCGGCGCCGTCGGCTACACAGGAACGAAAGGCGACACCGACGGTGTCAGCGAGAAATCACTCATCGAGGTCCTCAAGGCAGTCCACAAGGCCGGAGGCATCCCCATCCCGGCGCACGCCGACCGCGACAAAGGACTCCTGCAACTCAAGGCCGGCGGCAGAGCATCGGCCGACCGCGACGCCACTACGCTACGCCAGGTTTGCAAGCCCAAGCTCATCATCGCGGCCGAGGTCGTCGATCCCAAGGCAATAAAACCAACGGTCTACAAGGAATCATCGTGTCATTGGACCGAGGTCCTCGGCTCCGACTGCCATAGCTTCGAAGGCCAGCGGGTGCCGGGTTCACGCTTCACCTGGATCAAGATGGGCAGCCCGTCGATTGAGGGCCTACGCTTCGCCCTGCTCGACGGCCCGCGCTTCTCGGTGCGTCGTAGTGATGCGCCGGAAACCTTCGATCCCGAGCAACTTCCCGAGCACTTCATCGAGGCGATTGATGTCGCCGACGCCCGCTACATGGGACGAGGACAGGCCACACAGCTGAGGTTCAGCCCCTGGTTCAACGCGATCGTGGGTGGGCGGGGTACGGGCAAGTCCACCCTCGTCCACGCCTTGCGCCTCGCCTATCGTCGCGAACACGAACTTCTCAAAGACAGCCCAAACAGTGACGCTGCACGGGTTTTCAAAGCTTTTTGCCCACAGGGGCGCAGCGCAGGCGGCGGTCTGACGGCGTCCACCGAGATCCTTGTGACCCTATCGCGCGACACCAAGCGATACCGACTTCGCTGGCGCCACGATGGCAAGAACGACGCCGTCGAGGTCTCGACGGGCACGGATGCTTGGACGGCATCTTCGGACCAAAGTGTTTCGCCACAGCGTTTTCCCCTGCGCATCTACAGCCAGGGCCAGATCGCTGCGCTCTCCGGCACCGACGGAGGCGCCCTGCTCGCGCTCGTCGATGAGGTCGCCACCGATTGTTACGCAGCGAAACAAACACTCGCGGAGGCCAGGCAAGGTTTTTTGACCCTCCGCAATGAGGGTCGTGCGCTCAAGGTGAGGCTCAAGGCCCGCGCCGATGTGAGCACCAAGCTCGATGACGTCAAGCGTAAGCTCGCCGGTTTTGAGGGCCAACAACACGCAGCAACCCTCAAGCGCTACCAGGTTGAGATCCGGCAAGAACGCGAGCTGAACCATCAGTTCGAGGGTGCACACGAGCGATCACGGAAGATCGAAACCCTCGCCAAGACGCTCGTCGTCGATGACGTTCGTGACGAGCTCTTTTGTGCCAAAGACGAACCCACCGCCTGCGCACTCAAAGCGCTGGCCCAGGTACGCCAGGCTATCGCGTTGGCGACAAACGAGCTTCAAGCCACCGCGAACAACCTCGACAAACGCCTCTCGCACATACACTCGGAACTTGAAGACAGCACCTGGCGCCGCGCCGTTGAGAACACCAAGGTCGAGTACGAAACGCTGATCACGACCTTGCGCGACCAGGGAGTCTCCGACCCCAGCGAATACGGAAAGCTGGTCCAGGAGCAACAACGCCTCGAAAAGCAACTTGCAGCATTCGACTCGCTCAAAACCCAGCTCGCGCGCAACGAGGACGACGCACACAAGCAACGCCTGGCGGTGCAAACCCAGCGCAGGCAACTCTCGACCTTGCGCCAAAATTATCTCAACGCGACCCTCGCTTCAAACAACTACGTGAGGATCTCGCTCGTCCGCTACGGCAACACGGCCCGAGCCATCGACCGCTCGCTACGGGCGGTGCTCAACCTCGATCCCGACAAATTCAAAGGCGACATCCTGACCATGGAGGAGGACGAGAGCACGGCCGGGCTGGTGCATGATCTACTCGACGGGCTCCCACAGGGGAACGCAGGTCCACAGGAGAGCGAGTCGAGGGTAGATAAGTGGCGCAGCCGTTTTACAGACGCCGCCGCCGGTCGCGGCGATTTCAGCGGCCACTTCAACAACTACCTGGAGCGAGAATGTGGCAATAACCCGGCGCTCCTGGACCAACTGCTCATGTACTCGCCTGACGACGAGCTCGCCGTTCAATACAGTCGCAAGGGCGACGGCAAAAACTTTCGGCCGATCGAGCAAGCCTCCGCGGGCCAGCAAGCCGCGGCCATGCTCGCGTTTTTGCTGGCCGATGGCACAGAGCCCATCGTCCTCGATCAACCCGAAGACGACCTCGACAACCAGCTGATCTACGACCTCATCGTCCGACAGATCCGAGAAAATAAGTTACGAAGGCAGCTGATCGTGGTGACTCATAACCCGAATATCGTAGTCAACGGCGATGCCGAGATGGTGCACGTGCTCGATTTTCGGGCGGGCCAGTGCCGCGTGGTGCAACACGGGCCCTTGCAAGGGCATGCCGTCAGAGAAAAAGTCTGCCAGGTCATGGAAGGCGGAGAAGAGGCATTTGAACGCCGCTACATGCGATTGGGAACAAATAGGACATGACACAAACCACGAAAGGTCTCCTCGAAAAAATCACATTGGGTGAAGACTCGGGCCTGGAGCTCAAGGCGGTCCGCATCTCTGCAGACCGGGTGACCGCGCCTCGCCGTGACTCCTTGGCCGATGAACTGGCCGCTTTCGCCAACGCGCGTGGCGGGCTGTGCGTGCTCGGTGTCGAAGACGACACGCGCGACATCGTCGGAATCCCGAGGGACAAGCTCGACATCGCCGAAGGTTTTGTACGCGAGCTGTGTCACGACTCGATTGATCCGCCGCTGTTCGTGGTTATCCAAAAGCTGCTGCTGCCCTCCGAACTCGGCGACGAAGTCCCCGTCCTCACGATCGAGGTCCCGCGCAGTCTCTTTGTCCACAAGAGCCCCAGCGGCTACTTTCATCGCATCGGCAGCAGCAAACGCGAGATGCAGCCGGAGTTCCTCGCCCGGCTTTTTCAACAGCGCAGTCAAACTCGCTTGATTCGCTTCGACGAACAGGCCGTCCCCGGAACCGTGCTTGATGACCTCGATGAGGCGCTTTGGTCCAGGTTTCGAACCCGACGTTCGTCGACCGAAGCGCGTGAGCCCCTCCTAGAAAAGCTCGGCCTGGCCCGCCGAGATGATGAAGGCGAACTTCGTCCGAGCGTCGCGGGGATCCTGCTGGCGACCCCAGATCCCAAAAAGCACCTGACCAACGCGTTCATCCAGGCGGTCGCCTATCGAGGTGACTCCGTGTCACCCGGGCCCGGGCCCGGGCCCTACCAGCTTGACGCCGCCGATCTCTCCGGCCCCATCGACGCCCAGGTACTGGCCGCCTTGCGCTTCGTGGACAAAAACTCGAAGACCCGGGCATTCAAGGGTGCGGGGCGGGTCGACGTCCCGCAATTCGATCTCGGCGCGGTGTTCGAGGCCCTGGTCAACGCCATTGCCCACCGAGACCACGCCATTTACGGCTCGAAGATTCGGCTTCGCATGTTTTCGGATCGTCTCGAACTTCTCTCGCCGGGCGCCTTGACCAACACCATGACGGTCGAAGGCCTATCGCTACGTCAGTCCGCGCGCAACGAGGTGCTCACGAGCTTACTCGCGCGATGTCCGATCCCGAGCCGGGCCGACGGACTACAAACCGAGCGCACCGCGTTCATGGACAAGCGGGGCGAAGGGGTCAACATCATCCTCGATCGCAGCGAAGCACTCTCCGGCCGGCGGCCGAGCTACCAGGTCATTGATGATGCCGAGGTTCAACTCACGATCTGGGCTGCGAACCCATGAACCTACAACACAAGCCCGTATCCGCGGCGCTGCTGCAATCCCTACGCGGCGAGATGAGCCACCACCCCATCTTGGTATGGCTCGACCTCGACGATCACTACACTCCCTTTGTCGACGCGCTGGCCCAGGCCAAACCCGATGACGGCCTCCCCGGGCCGGTGCTGCGTCATCGCGGCAGCTACCTCGACCTGATGATTCAACTCGATCGGCACGCCAGCGATGTCGACGCTTCGCCTTTGCTGGTGCACTTGCCGGGGGCCAACGAAGACACCGTGCATGCGGGGCCCTTGCTGGAGCTGTATTCGGCCGGCTCCCGGTTTCGCAAGGCGCTCGAAACCGCGGTCAAGGATGCCGCCTTGGGTCGTATCCCGCCGCATGAGGTCGACGAGTTCATCGCCCAACACCAAGGCCACGCGCTCACGCTCGACGCCGCCGACATTTGGATGGCGAGCAAGGTCAAGGTTGCGTCCAACGAAATCGAAGCCCAACTCCAGGGGATCAAGTTGCACGCGTTGATCGACGACCTACTCACCGGCGGTTCGATCGCACAGCAGATCATCGAGAGAAAAGAGTACGGCCTGGTCTGGCGCGCACTCGCGGCGCGCTTTGGTGTGCCCGAGACCTGGCGGTCAGACATCAACCGGGACCAGGAACCCAAGCCCATCGAGATCGCCGAGTTGGCGGCCAGCTGGGCCATGTGCGTCGAGTTTGTCCACGATTTGGCCCGCAAGCCGGCCGCGTCGATACTCCAGGGCGTCAAGGAGCTGCAGGGACCTTTTGCCGCGGCCTGTCGCGAGGCCGCCGCCCAGCTGCGTGCCACCGACAAGGACTTCTATGCCCGCGTGGCGACCGAGATGAGCGGACTCCTCGAAGAGGAGCTCTCGACGGGTAGCGCGGCTGACCTCGGCAAGATCGACACCTTCAAGTTCGAGGAGGAGCTGCTCTACAGGGCCGCCCTCCATGGGCTCACGGTCGGAAATCCCGCCCAGGCGCAGCAATGGGCCGAGGATCGTCTGGCTGGCGAAAGCTTCTGGCTCGCGCGCGACCCCAACCGCAAGGTCGCCTGGCGTCTCGTACGGGCCGCGGCGCGACTCAGGGTGGTGATTGCGGGTGCAGACGTCGGCCTCGGGAACTGCAGCTCCCTGCGCGAAGCCGCCGAACGCTACGTCCAACATGGGGCGCAGGTCGACCGCTTGCACCGGCAGCTTGGGCAGATGCGGGAGCCGCAGATTCACCGGCACCGCATTCCGCATTTTGAGGAGCTACGCACTGCCCTCGATGCCGCCGAGGCCGGTTGGGAGGTCTGGGCCGAGGCCCTCGCCCAAGACTGGACCAAGTTGTGTGAACGCGAGGGGGCGCTTCCGTGCAGCGAGCTCCAGCAACGTCGGGTCTTCGATGATGTGGTCGCCCCCCTGCTCGCCGACGACGAAAAGACCGTCTACTTCATGGTCGATGCCCTGCGCTTCGAGATGGCACAGGAACTCGTCGAGCTGATCGGCAAGCAATCAGCCACAGCCATCAACCTGGCGCCACGGCTGGCTGAGCTGCCTAGCGTCACCGAGGTCGGCATGAACGTGCTCGCGCCGGCGAATGATGGCCACAAGCTCACGCCCGTGCTGACCGCGAGCGGTCGACGTTTTCGCGGGTTCAAGGCCGCGCAGTTCCAGATTACGGAGCCCATGGCGCGCTACAAGGCCATCGCCTCTCGGGCAGGGGGCACGGCCAGTCCGCACTACGAAGTCGAAGAAATTGTGGCCATGAACGCCACCACGCTCAAGAACAAGCTCAAGAACGCCCGACTGACGGTCGTGCACAGCATACGCATCGACACGTCGGGCGAGGCGGGCACGGGATACTCCGTGTTTGGCAGCGAGCTCGACACCTTGCGCAGGGCCTGGAAAATGCTGCGCGACGCTGGCGTTCGACGGTTTGTGTTCACCGCCGACCACGGCTTTCTCTTACGACGTCCGACTGCCGCCGAGGATCAATTTTCCATCACGCACGGCGCGCACCATGACACCCTCGCTCGCTACGCGCTCTCCCGCCAAAGCGCCGCCAGTTCGCAGCAGATAGCCGTCTCGTTTTCGGCCCTGCAGTATCAGGGCAAAGAGATGCACTTGCTGTTTCCCCGAGGCCTCCACGTGTACCAAAGCGGCGCCGCGCGGAACTTTGTACACGGGGGCAACAGCCCCCAAGAACGCATCATCCCCGTGCTCACCATCCGCCATAAGCAGCCGCCGGGAGATGATGCTCAACGCTACGCCGTCCGCGTGGACAAGGCACTATCCATGCCGGGCGGCATGCACTTCGTCGAGGCTCAAGTCGATGCCATTCGCGGTGAACTCGAGAGTTCACTGTTTCACGCCCAAGAAACCACCCTCAGCTTGGAGGTCGTGGGCTACACCGAGGTTCAGCACGTGCTCATCGACGCGAGCGGTGGCGCGAGTTTCGAAGGCCGGCGTCTTAAGGTTCAGATCGGGCAGCGCTTTGCGCTTTGGTTCCGGCTGCACGGACCCGAGGCTCGCCGGGTCCAGATCCGTCTCTATCACCCCGACGGCAACCATCAGGTCGAGACGGGCTCCCCGGCTGAGCGATTTGATGTGTCGGCGGAGGCCCGTCTCAAGCCCAAGCCCCAGGTCGTCGCGGAAACAGCCGCTCCACCCGCTTGCGCCGCTCCAAGTGATGCCCCACCGGTGGCCGACGAAGACTGGCTCGCCGGCTACGAGGATGCAGGGCAACGAAAGGTTTTCGGTCACATCTTCAGCCACGGCGTCATCACCGAATCCGAAGCCACCGGCATGCTGGGCAGCCCCCGCAACTGGCGTCGGTTCGTCAAGAAGTTCGAGGCCCTCAAGGCCCGCGCCCCCTTTGACGTTGAGGTCCAGGTCGTCAACGGCGAGACCCGCTACACCAAGAAGTAAGATCCAATATGAGCAGCCTCAAACCAGATGACGCCCTGCACGTATTCGAGAAGCTCCGGGGTGGTCTCGTTCCGGAGCGCGGCCTCGAAGCCTACGCGGTGGGCATCGAAAAACAACTCGGCGAGATCAACCGCCAACTCGACTTTGTTGAAAAGGGCGAAGGCAACGTCAAGTTCTTGCGCGGCGGCTACGGTTGCGGAAAGACCTTCACAGCCCGCTTGGCTGTCCTCGAAGCGCAACGTCGCGGCTTCGCCACCAGCTTTGTGGTGGTGTCCGACAACGACCTGAAATTCCACAAATTCGATGAAGTGTACCGCAAGGTCGTCTCGGAGCTGGGAACCTCGTCGTGTCCACGAGGTGCGCTAAGCTGAAGTTCCAGGCCCAGACTTAGAAAACACCCATGATTGTGGGCACTTCGACCGATTTTGCCGATGCGGCTCTGCCTACAAAGTGATCGTCGAAAGCAGCTCAAGCGCCCGACTCTGGGACGCGTT
>JAZGFE010000108.1:0-17231 GCA_036479215.1 Nannocystaceae bacterium
TGCCCCCACTCTTGCTGCCCCCACTCTTGCCGCCGCCCTGCCCCGCCGCGGCGCCCACGGGACCTGCCGGCACCCCCGGGGCGGCTCCAGCGTCGGTTGTCGCCGACGCAACGCCGGACTCCGCCAACATAGCCTGGCCCTGTTCGGTCAAGCGGCGCAATTCTTCTTCGGTAAGCGACAAGGAGATCGACACGGCGTCTTGCTGCGTGCCAAACACGAGTTTGTTCACGATCGCCTCAGGCACGCCAAACATCGGCGCGAGAGGTTTGTACTGCTCGTACAATGTGACAAGCTGTGCCTTCGCCGACTCGGCTTGACCGGGTGTCGACACGCGGCCTGTCAGCGCGAACGTGACACCCTTGCTCAGGTCGATAGCTCCCGCCACATCCACCAGCTGGGCCAGCTGGGGCGGCAACTGCTCGCGCATCTCCTCTGGGATCTCCGCCGCGAACCACGTCGTGCGACCCGTGTCCGCACGCCGAATCACCTTGGCCAGCCCACCCGCCATCACGGATTCCCCCGTGCCTTTGATCAGGTTCGCAACCTCTTTGTCCCAATCCTTCGACGCGAGGACCAGCGTGTTGTCCGCGACGACATGGCCTCGGACCTCGCCGTCGTCCCTCACGATCACGGTTTCGCCGCCCTTCACCTCCACGCTCCATTTGCTCTCACCGGCGGTGTTCTCCTTCAATTGGGCGTGGACGCACTGCAGCGTGTCCGCTTTGCCCACGCCCTCTCCCACGATCACCACGGCAGCGCGCTCCTGAGGACCCTTACCCAGCGTAAGCGAATCGAAGCTCTCGATCTCGAGGTTACATTGCTTCAACGCCTCGACCATCTTCTTGGCATCGCCCGTCTCACGCAAGGCGGCCCAAAGCTTCGACTTCACCAGACTCTTGATGCTCACCTGCGCGAGGGCCTCGGCGTCACTCGGGAGATACTTGAGCCATTTTAAGCTGTCCCCCGTCGTCGCTTCATTCGCTGTCTCTTTCGACTTCTCTTCGACAGCCGTCTCCGCGAACTTGCTCCGGTCCGTCTGCCGCCTGACTTTTCTCTCCCCCGCATCGGGCCCCGCCTTGGCCGACTCCTCTTTGGGCTCGTCCTTACCGCAGGCAGGCGCGAAAAGGAGAGCGGAGCAGAGAAGCGCAGTGCAAAATCGAGAGATCATCGGATGTCCTTAAAGCGGCGAGAAGACGCCTAGCGAGGCGCCGCGCCAGCTTGCCACAGTTCGGCGAGGTCCGCCGCTGTTCTGGCGACGCCGACAGTGGCATTCGCGCGCCCGCCTGACTGCCACGAACACCGCGAGCGACGTTGCGACAGCAACGTCGCCAGAACACCCCAGTTTCCTTCACTTCGCTCCGCCTCACCTCACTTTCCACGATCGTCCTCAACGGTCCCCAGCACCGCATGTAAGTGCCGATCCCCCCACACATTGTCCACCCGAGTCACGGGAGGCCAGTACTTGTGGTCCCGCAACCAAGAGGCCGGATAGGCCGCATCCTGCCGCGAATACGGGTGGTCCCACCGCTCGGCCGCGACGACATGCGCTGGATGAGGCGCGTTCTTGAGCGGGTTGTCCTCTCGATCCATGTCTCCGCGCTCCACGGACATGATCTCCTCGTGAATGGCGATCAGCGTGTCGCAAAAGCGATCGATCTCCCGTTTCGATTCACTCTCGGTGGGCTCGATCATCAGTGTCCCGGCGACCGGAAACGACATCGTCGGGGCATGAAACCCAAAGTCAATCAAGCGCTTCGCAACGTCTTCGGCTTCGATCCCCGACGACGCCGTCATTGCCCTCAGGTCGAGGATGAACTCATGTGCGACCCGACCGTGTTCCCCGCGATAGAGAATGGGGTAGTAGGACTCCAGCCGCTTGACCATATAGTTCGCGCTCAGGATCGCCACCTCGGTGGACCGCACCAGCCCCCGATCGCCCAGCCCTGCGATGTACATCCACGAAATCGGGAGGATACTGGCGCTCGAAAACGGCGCGGCAGCGATGGCTCCGATCGCCTTCTCGCCGCCACCACCCACCACCGGATGCCCGGGTAGATACGGCGCCAAATGGGGTGCCACAGCGATGGGACCCATGCCCGGACCCCCGCCACCATGAGGAATGGCGAATGTCTTGTGCAGATTGAGATGGCAGACATCGGCGCCATAGTCTCCGGGTCGACACAGCCCCACTTGGGCATTCATGTTGGCGCCATCAAGATAGACTTGACCGCCATTCGCGTGAATGATGGTGCAAATCTCACGGATCGCGGCTTCGAAGACACCGTGGGTCGAGGGGTATGTGACCATCAACGCACCCAGCTTCGCTGCATGGCGAATCGCCTGCTCTCGGAGGTCCCCCACATCGATATTCCCCCGCTCGTCGCAGGCCACCTTCACCAGTTTCATGCCCGCCATGATCGCGCTGGCCGGGTTGGTACCGTGGGCAGACACGGGGATCAAACACACATCCCGCTGCGCATCGCCACGGTCCAAGTGGTACGCACGGATCACCATCAACCCGGCATACTCACCTTGAGATCCAGCGTTGGGCTGCATCGACACCGCGTGCAACCCCGTGATCTCGGCGAGCCAGAGTTCGAGATCGCGCAGGAGTTCGGCGTAGCCGGCGGCCTGCTCACGGGGCGCGAAAGGATGCATTTCGCTGAACCCCGGCCAAGTGACGGGAAGCATCTCCGACGTCGCGTTTAGCTTCATCGTGCAAGAACCGAGCGAGATCATCGAAGTGGTGAGGGATAGATCGCGCGCCTGCAAGCGATGGATATACCGAAGTAACTCGTGCTCAGCATGGTAGGCATGAAAGGCCTCATGCTCAAGGAACCCCGAACGACGGGCATGTGGCGCGGCCAACTCGTAGGAAAGTCGAGTGGCGAGCTCGACTACCGAGGGCAGGCCCGCGGCCGCCGTGGATGACGCTGCAGATGACGCCACCAAGGCCCCCACAAGGGCATCCACTTCCTCAAGCGTCGAGCACTCGTCAAACGCAACACATACGGTGCTGGTCTCGAGTTCTCGGACGTTGAAGCCCCGCTGTCGTACCTCCCGCTGGACATCAGCCGCACAAAGGCCGCGCAAGCGAACCCTCACCGTGTCGAATACCGGCTCGTCGGGAACGCTGTGGCCAAGTTGTTCGGCGGCGGCGGCGAAGATGCGGGCCAGTTTGTGCACGCGTGTAGCGATGCGCCTCAATCCTTCCGGGCCGTGGTGCACGGCGTAGAAACCGGCCATCACAGCGAGCAGTACCTGGGCGGTGCAGATATTACTGGTAGCGCGCTCGCGGCGAATATGCTGCTCTCGAGTTTGCATCGCCATACGAAACGCGCGATGACCTTCAGTATCGCGCGAGACTCCGATGATCCGCCCGGGCATATGGCGTTTGTGTCGATCGTGTGTGGCAAGGAACGCGGCATGCGGGCCGCCAAAGCCCATCGGCACGCCAAAACGCTGCGTCGAGCCAATAGCGATATCGGCCCCAAACTCACCCGGTGGCCGCAGCGCCACCAGCGAAAGAAAATCGGCCGCAACGACCATCTGCGCGCCCACATCGTGCACGTTCGCGGCCAGGTCATCGTATGCCAGCACGCGACCGTCGGAGGTCGGATACTGCACCAACACACCGCAGATGTCGTCGCCTCCGAAATCGATACTATCGTGCGCCCCGACGCGCACGTCCATGCCCATCGCTTCGCCGCGAGTTTGGACCACCGCGATCGTCTGCGGATGGCACGCCTCTGACACAGAGAAGGCCTTCTTCTTGCCGCGCGCAATGGCAGCACACATGCTCATCGCCTCCGCAGCGGCGGTGGCCTCGTCGAGCAGCGAGGAGTTTGCCAAAGACAAGCCCGTGAGGTCGACCACCATCGTCTGATAGATCAACAACGCTTCCAATCGCCCCTGCGAGATCTCGGCTTGATACGGCGTATAGGCGGTGTACCAACCGGGGTTCTCCAAGATATTGCGCTGGATCACTGGAGGTACGAGGCACGCGCCGTAGCCCATCCCGATGAGCGATCGTTTCACGTCGTTTCGTTGGGACACCCCACGTAGTCGAGCGAGCAACTCACCTTGCCCCCACGACCGGCCACCTAGACCATCGAGCGAGAGCGGCTTCGCTACCCGCAAGTCCGGTGGAACCGTTTCATCGATCAGCACGTCGAGGGACGACAGGCCTAGCCGCTCCAGCATGGACGCGATCTGAGCATCGTCGGGGCCGATATGTCGAGGCGCAAGCGTGTCAGAGGACGCGAGGTCGCGGACGACCCAGTCGGAGACTGAACTTTGGGACATCGTGGTCAACTCCGGGGCACGAGACCCACGCAATGTACTGCAACTGCACCCCTCGCGGATCCGCCGGTCCCGTGCAAACCGCACGATCGCGCACTTCGACCACCCGCATCCAACACCTGCGTCCAGAAGCGAGTCTCGCTGGACGAACCGGCCCTCGACCCGCACCCGCCAATCACCCCTCGAATCGCACCTCCAACTGCCCCCGAGCCGCGCCTCCGATAGCCCCTCCAACAGGCCTCGAATCGGAACTCTAGCCGATCAGCATTGCCTACCGCGGGGTGCCGGCGAAAAGCGGACGAAGTGGACAGCGGAGCGGAAGCCTGGTGGGGCCACGGCGCGTCACGAGCGCCCATACACCTCTCCGGCGGCCGAATCGAATCGCACTTTTTTTGCCCGTGCCCGGGGCACGTGCCACGTTTTGGGTATGCAGAAGGCTCCCGTGCAAGAAGAGACGCTTGAGGCGATTGTGATCAGCCTGGCGAGCTTCAACGGGTACCGCAGTCTGTGGCGCGACACTGCTGGGCGGCTGGTCCACGCCGAACCCGACGACTGCCTCGAAGATGCGGGCTTTCGGCACGTGATCACGCTGATCCAACCCACACGCGAGGCCCTTGTGTGCGCGCTCGCGGGGGCTCTACCCTTCCCAGATCGCGGCGCACCACCTGTCGTCACGCCGCGCTCTGCCCCACACGAGGAATCAGAAACCCTCGCCAGCGTCGTCTAGCTGACCTTCTCCCCGGGCTGGCAACGGCCTGCGTCGAGCTCGAGAACCGTGATAGCGTCATCGGTTTCTCCCGCCGCCAAGATCATGCCCTCGCTGATGCCAAATCGCATCTTGCGAGGCTTGAGGTTGGCGAGGACCACGACCCGTTTTCCCACCAGATCCTCCGGCGTATAGCTTTTCGCTATTCCGGATAAAATACACCGCTCGCCCAGCTCACCGAGGCCCACGGTCAGTCGCAATAGCTTGCTCGACCCCTCCACAATCTCGCAGGTTTGGATCTCACCCACCCGCAGATCAACGGGGCTAAACTGGTCGATTTTGATCTCACCCGCCAACTCGGGCACATGTCGGTTGGCGTCGCTCCCCTTTTCGTGGCTCGAAGCCGGATCTGGCTCCCGCGAAGCCTCGGAGATCGCTTCAAGCTTTTTCGCGTCGATCCGCTCCGCCAATATCTCGTACTCTCCGATGCGGTGCCCTTCGGGCAATGCCGACGCACCGTTGGAGAAATCAAGAGGCGCGTCCAGTCGCAGCATTCGCTCGGTCGTTTCCGCCCACTGTGGGAGAACCGGTTTGAGAATCGAAGCGACCACGGTGCTCGCCCAGACCCCCACCGAGCAGATCGCTCTCGCCCGCTCGGGGTCGGACTTGGCCAGCTTCCAAGGCGCCTGTTCCGTGACATAGAGATTCGCATCTTCGGCTATCTCGATCGCCAGCCGCACGGATCGGCCTAGCTCAAAATCTCGATACAGGTCCGCCACGCTCTCCAAGCGCGCACGGCCCCGCGCCACCAAATCGTTCGCATCATCTGGAAGCGCGGCCAGCGTGCCTCCGAGGCGGCTATGAATAAATTTGCAGCACCGACTTGCTAGGTTGGCCGCCTTGTTAACCAGGTCCGCGTTGACCTTGTTGACGAAGTCCTCGAACGAAAAATCCACATCGTCCTGGCCGCTACCCAGCTTCGACGCGAAGTAGTAACGCAGGTACGAAGGCGACAGGTGATCGAGATATGTACGCGCGAGGATGAACGTTCCGCGAGACTTGGACATCTTCTCCCCGTTGACGGTCACCCACCCGTGTACCTGCACCCGAGACGGCGCGGTATAGCCCACGGCGTGCAATATAGCGGGCCAGAATAGACAATGAAAATAGACAATATCCTTGCCGATCACGTGCACGATTTCGGTCTGTGGCGGTGTGGACTTCCAATAGGCATTGAAGTCGCCGCCGCTCTCCTGACACCATTTTTCCGTCGCGGCGATGTAGCCGATCGGCGCATCGAACCAGACGTAGAAATACTTTCCCGGGTGCCCGGGTATCGGGATGCCAAAGTAGGGCTCGTCGCGGGAAATATCCCACTCCCGCAATCCACTATCGATCCAACCGAGCACGTAATTGGCCACCTGAGGCTGGAGCGGGCCCGCCTCTGCGGCGATCCAGCCGCGCAGATAGCCCTCGAAGGGGGCGAGCGGGACGAACAGATGTCCCGATGAGCGTCGCGTGGGTGGCTCTCCGCAGATTGAACATCGCGGGTGACCAAGTTCTGTGCTCGCGTAGATCGAACCGCAGCGTTCACATGCGTCCCCGTACTGGTCCTCCGCGTCGCACTTAGGGCAAATTCCGCGGACAAATCGATCGGGCAAGAACATGTTGTCCCGAGTGCAATAGAACTGTTCTACATCCCGAGTGGTGATGTGCCCACTCGATTCCATAGTCTGGAATATCTCACCGGCGCGGCGCCTGCTCTCGTCCGAGTGGGTGGTGTGGAAAATATCGTATCCGATACCGAAATCACGGTACACGGCAACGTGTTCGTCGTACGCCTTCTCGATGAGCTCTTCGGGAGAGATTCCCTCCTTCCGGGCTCGAGCCTGCACAGGCGTGCCGTGGCTATCGTCCGCCCACATGAACACCACGTCGTCCCCCGCCAGTTTGCGTGCTCGGACATAGACATCCGTCTGCACAGCTTCAAAAACATGACCCAGATGGATCGAACCGTTGGCGTAAGGAAGGGCCGCCGTGACGAGGACCTTGGTAGGCATGGCCCCCGCTTGTAACACGCGCGAGCGGAGGGGGCAGTGACGGCAGTAACGGGCAACGACCGCCCGCAAGTTCTCGCCTAGTGCGCGGCGCGAGTGACCAGGACGAGAGGAGGTTGCGTGCGAGACTTAAGTCGCGGGTACGCGGGACGGGGGCCGTGCTTTCGCGGAGTTCGGATCCCGGGCGTCGACACGCGATGCCGCTCGAGGGAGTGCAACACCGACTCCGCACTGTCGCAACGCGCGTCGACGCGATCCGCCAATACCTTGAGATGTGCCGTCATACCCCGGAGCGCCTCCGCCATCTGCTCCACCGCGGCGTGCCGCAACGCGACGGGCGCGTCGCGCAGCGGCACGATCCGCCGGGGGTCCGTGGTGTCGAGGGCCGCTTTCGACTCGAGGACCTTGATCGTCTTGATGGCGAGACGACGAGAACCAGCCACGGAGGCATAGGCCAAATAGGAGAGCTCGATCCTCCGCTTTCCGTCGGCGCCGCGCTCCACCTGCTCCGCCAAGGGGCGGGTGTGGGTGTAGTCTACGCGGATCGACAAACGATGAAGCGCGCTGTCGATACGGTGGATCAAGTCGTCCAACCACTGCGAGCCCCCTTTGAGACGATCGCTCACTTCTTGCAGCTGCTCGAGATCAGGGTCGATCGACATAAGGCGGCATCGGACGGGACGCGGTGACCGAGGAGCAACGGACCCAGGCCCGCCTACAAATTACAGCCATCGTCGTCTCAGTCTAGGTCGCTCGGCAAAACCGCGCAACGTCGCTCCGGCCGCGGCACCGCGGTCCCCAACGGCCGACCTGGAAAAGAAGCATCGACGGCGGCCCAACGCGGAACCAGATCCGCGCCACGCCGACACGCGCGCCCCGGTCCTATCCTGTCTGCCGCGCGATCTCGCCCGCCCTTCTGGCGAGCGACGGATCGACCCTCACTCGCCTATCACGCGATCGGCTCGTCGATGGGGAGCCGCACCAGGGGCGGTTCCCCGCGAACATCCGCGGGCGCCCAGAAACGGTCCTCGATGGCTTGCATCAGCCCACGTGTGCTTCGCCGATTCTGCGCGCTGATGTGGAAAACTCCGTCTCCCTGGTTTTCATCCCCGCAGATCGGTGCGCCGTCAACGAGCCGATCACACTTGTTGTACACCATGACGCGTGGCACGCCCGACGCTCCTAGCTCCTCGAGGATGGCCTCAACTGTGGCGACCTGCTGCTCGGCGTCGGGGTCGCTCGCGTCGACGAGGTGAAGCAGCAAATCGGCCTCCGCCACTTCTTCCATCGTCGCCCGAAAAGCCTCTCGCAACGCTGGCGGGAGATCGCGGATCAACCCAACCGTGTCGAGCAAAACGATCTCCCGCTCCAACGGGAATCGGATCCGCCGCACCGTGGGGTCGAGGGTGGCGAACAACTTGTCCTCGGCACGCACGTCGGACTCGGTCACTGTATTGAGAAGCGTGCTCTTTCCAGCATTGGTGTAGCCGACGATACCGACCACGGGCACCCCACGCCTCTGACGGCGTGCCCGCTTCTGGCCCCGCTGGTCTCGCAATCGCCTCAACTTGCGCTCGAGATCGGTGATCCGCTTTTTCGCGCGGCGCCGGTCGACCTCCAACTTCGTCTCCCCCGGCCCACGTCCCCCGATGCCGCCCGCCAGCCGCGACATCATGGTTCCCTGCCCCACCATCCGCGGGAGGGCGTAACGCAACTGGGCAAGCTCGACTTGCAGCTTACCGTCGGCACTGTTGGCATGCTGGGCGAAAATATCGAGAATCAACATCGTCCGATCGATCACCTTCAAGTCGGTACGCTCGGAGATGATGCGCGCCTGGCTGGCGCTCAGGTCGGGATCGCAGATCAACAGTTCCACATCATGCTCAAGCGCAGAAATCAGCACAGCGTCCAGCTTCCCGCGGCCGAGGAACGTCCGCGGGTCGGCGTGTGCACGCCGCTGCACCACGATGTCCACCACACCGATACCCCCCGTCCGACAAAGTTCACGCAGCTCGTGCTGTCGCGGCTCGAGGCTCGCGCCCCCCGGGTGAACCATGATCACCATGGCCCGCACGCCGTCTAGCTCGGCATGGGCTCGCCGCGTTGCCTCCACCAGCAGCGCCTCGATCTCTCGCAGAAACTCCGTCAGCGGGAAGGGGGTATCGAGGCCCAGTACCCCACGGCCCTCGTCATCACGCAGAAGCTCGCTGAGCGAGGTCCTCGGAAAGGAGCGTACGCCATACCCCTCGCCCAGCGTGTTCGGCGTCAGACATGCAAAGTCCACTGCAATGCCCGCTGGGCCGTGGTGTATGGCCGCCACAAGGTCCAGCTTGAGCTTGCTCAGATCGGCCAGCTCTTCGTCGTTGAGCCCCTCGGACGTAAGGTGGGTCGACACCAATCGCACGCCACGCAGCCGCCCATCCGCGCCACGCACCCGGCTGAACTCGGGCAGATGCAACCGGTGCGCATCGCCCAATATCACCCGAACCACCAGACCACGGCGGTTGATAAACAACCCGATCCGCCGATTGAGCTCACTCGATAGCTCGATGAGGTCGCGCGCCAAAATCGGGCTCACCACATGGTCGGCCGGCAGCGTGCGCTCTCCAAGCTTGGCCAACGCCTTCGCGTGACTGGCCTTGAGGCTGGTAGTGTCGCCAAATACGATGGAATCGGCCACTAGTCGAGCACCCGAAGGGCCACAGCTAGGGCCTGCTGTGCCTTGTAGATCGCATCAGCCTTGCCGCGTGCTTCCGTCTGACTGGCCGACAACTCGGTTTGCAGCTCGCTCTCGGAGGTCTCGAGCTCGGAGATCCGCTCGCCGAGACGAACCTGCTCCGCTGCCATCGCACGATCTTTCTCTTCGGCAAGTTCGGCCCGGTCTTGTTTCGCCGACGAGAGCTCCTGCGTCCGCTCCGAAACCTCGCGGCGCAGATCGGTTGTCTGTGTCTTTTCCTCCACCAGCGAAGTCTCCAGCTCGCCGCGCTTCGACTCCCACTGCACCCGGAGCTTGTCGAGTCGTGCTTCGCTTTCGCGCTCGTGGAACTCCAGCTGGGCTTGATGTTCGTCGACCTGTGACGCGAGTTTTTGTTCGAGCTCGCTATCTGCTTGTTCCTGAGCGGCGAGGAAGTCGTCCTCGGCCTGTCGCTTGACTTTGTCGAGCTCCGCCTCGAGCCCGGACACGTTCTCAGACAAACGCGCGCTCTCGGCTGCGGCAGCCTTCCCCTGTTCCGCCTGTTGCGCCAGAGAATGTTCGAGAGCGCTAAGCTGGGGGCGAAGCCTGTCGGCTTCGGTGCGGGCGTCGACCGCCTCCGCAGCGTATCCCTGGGCCTGCTCCTGCACCACGGCCAAGGCACGCTCGTGGGCGGCCGTCCTCTGATCCGCGGACTGCTCGAGCGCGCGCAACTCCTTCTCGAGCTTCTGCGCTTTCTTTTGCTGCACATCGACACGAATCTTGAGGCCCTCTTCCCGCTTGAGCAACGTGTTCTTGTCGCTCAGCGCCGCGTCTGCTCGCTCTTGAAAGGTTAGGGACTGCTCCTCAAGACCCAACAACCGACTCTCAAGCTCCCCCACTTCCCCCTGCAAGTCCCGAGAACGATGCTCGGCATCCAACACCCCACGCTTGCCCTTTTCGATCTCGTCTTTGAGTCGAAGAATCTCCCGGTCTCGGCTCACAATCTGAGCTTTGAGGCTCAGATTCTCTCGTCGCGCGGAGATACTCCCCAAGGCGCTACCGCGCGACTCCAAGCGAGAAGACGAGGCACCCGAAGACGACGGGCCCACGACCATGCCGTCGGCTGCCTCAGTGTCCGGCAACTCCGGCAACTCTGGCAACTCTGGCAACTCTGGCAACTCTGGCAACTCTGGCTCCACGTCCCGCATTTCTTCCTCAATATCCGGCAGTTCAGATCCGAAGGAGGAGCGTCGCTCGTGCGCATCGGCTCCGGCACGATGACTCGACCCGGCACCCGAGTGCATGCGGACCTCGGCTCTCGCTTCGTCCCGTTCGTCGGCGGCTGTTTCGTCCACGACTTTAAGCGACGAGGGTAACTCGAACGCGTCGCCACGGCTCGGCGCGACGGACGGTTCGACCGCCGACAGCGTGCCCACGCGATCTTCCCCCTCCTCGACGCCCCGGCCCCGTCGGGCTCCCGACACGAACGAATGCGGCGCGTGGCCTCGCTCGTCCTCCGACACCTCGTCCTCCGACGCCTCGCCCTCCGACGCCTCGCCCTCCGACGCCTCGCCCTCCGATAGATCCGCCAATGGTCTCTCGCCATCTTGTGACCGATCGTCGTCCGCGACGGCGACATCGTCCCCACCCCACGTCAACGCGTCAAACGCCGCGTCCGTCTCGCTCACCAAGCCTTGGGCCTCGGTGGTGGAAAGGCGCAACGGAGCCGCCGCTCCAGAGGCCTGCGAAACATGATCCATCGCCTCGGAAACGCCGACACCCGAAGTCGGGCTCTCGGGGCTCGAGTCTACCCGGCTAGCGGAATCCGGGTTTGCAGCGTCCTCGTTCGCGGAATCCGGGTCTGCAGGATCGGGGTCGGAGTTTCCCAGCTCCGAGTCATCGAACTCGACCTCGACGTCGTCGAGTTCGACGTCCAAGTCGTCGACCACCCGGTCCGCCCCATCGGTCGCGTCGGGCAGCGCGATGATCTGCCCCACCGTCTCGATGAGCTGGTCTGGGCGCAAGGGCATGCGCAAGTAGCCATCTGCCCTGGTTCGGAGGTTGCGATGCTGCTCGAACACGTCCTCTGCTACCTCCGCGGCGTACATCACCAAGGGTATGTACTTGGTCTCATCGTTACGCCGGAGCTTGTTGCAGACCGAGAAACCCGACGCGCTCGGCAGCTCCACTCGGAGAAAGATGACATCGGGGGCTTGGCTGCGAGCGTGGGCAACCCCCTCGCCCGCGTCCTCGCGATGTTCGAACTCGAACCCATAGGGCACCAGGACGCGCTGGATCGTGGCGCGGGCGGATGAATCGGCGTCGATGATCAGCGCAGAGAACACGCGGTCGAGGATAACGTGTGGCGTCGCCCCTGGCCACTTGACGCCCCAGTCCGGGACGCGCGCAGTGCAAGACCGTCGACCACCCCAACCGCGCGCGCGCGGGAGAACCCAGGACGGCGGCCGCGTCCGCCCCCGATGCTAGCTACTCTCGAGGCCCACGACGTTGGCCCAACGCCTCACCCAGATCGACCAACACCCGGAAGTCCGGCTCGGAAAGGTCGAGTGAGCGACCCGACGCGGTCCAGCGTGCTCCTTTGGGCCGCAGCATGTGGAGCACATCCCCCACGACGAACTGCACCAACGGACGGCCCTCGTCGTCGCGGCTGAAATAGTACACGTGTCGGCCCCGGAAAACGCGGAACGAGCGACCTGCATGGATCCGACCCCCGCGCTGCTGATAGTCGACAAAACGACGCCCGCGCGAGCGATCGGCGTACTCAACGTTGGCTCGGGCGGAGCCAAAATCGGGTGTATTGGACGCTCCGACCAGCTCCACATCGGGCGGCAAGGCGTGGGCTCTGGGCAGCTGAATCTCGAAGGGCTTGTGGGCTGGCGCCCCGCCCTTTCGGGTCGCGTCGGCCACGGCCGACAACTCGCGCCCATCGTAGGGTGCCACCGGGTTCGCGCCCGCCCACGGAACGGGTGCCAGTGCGGGTGCTGGTGCCATATCAGAGAGGAGATACTGACGCGCGGTCATACCCATGAACAACGCGACCACCGCCGCCGGGGCCATCACAACCCCGCCACCGAGAAAAGCGCGACCGCACGCCCACCATTTACGGATCCATGGAAGACCCGCTGTGCGCGCACGCGCCTCCTCTTGGTCCAATTCCTTATCCAGCTCACCGACGCGAGCCAGAACACGCGCCCGCAGAGAGACAGGCGCCTCCAGTGGAGCCAGCGCCCGCAGGGTCGCGCGCACATTTTGCTGCTCCTGCACGCTCGCCCGGCAGCGCCCACACCGGATCACGTGCCCCGAGACCGCCTCTTGCTCGGGCGGAGAGAGCTCGCCGTCCACGAACGCTTGCAGCGAAGCGACGAACTCTTCGCACCCCACCCCGCGATCCCCGTCGATCACGCTCGCCCCTCTCGCTTCTCGCGGTACGCGCTCAATTTCACCGGGGCCGGGCTCGATGCCTCAGGCTCCGCCTGCACGCGTCCGGTCTCCACCGCGTGATCAAACAAAAGCTTGTGTAGCAGTTTCCGCCCGCGGTGGATTCGGCTCATCACGGTACCGATAGGACACTGCATCACCTCCGCGATCTCTTTGTAGGACAACCCTTCCAGGTCGGCCATGATCACCGCCAGACGATAGTCTTCGGGCACCATGCATAGTGCGTCGTCAATTTTAGCTCTCGTGACCCGATCATCGGCAGCCTGCTCCGGATCCGGCGCACCGGGTCCGGCGCTCGCTATCGCCAAGGCTGGACCGATGCTGTCGAGTTGAGACGACAGGTCGCTCGCTCCGGCTCGCGCCCGCACATCTCGGTGGTAGCGGTTGATGAACGTGTTCCTCAAGATGGTGAACAGCCACGCCTTGATACTGGTGCCAGGCTTGAAGCCGTCCCAAAAACGGTAGGCACGCACCATGGTGTCCTGCACCAGGTCCTCGGCCTCCGCGGCATTGCGTGTGAGTCGCATCGCCGCCCCGAACAAGTTGTCCAACAACGGGAGGGCCGTACGCTCGAAACTTGATCGGGACGTCACCGGCGGCACCTTCGGTCAACCGCAACGTCGACCTGCTTATTTCATGGGCACGACGCGAGCAGACGCAACTGCCGACGCACGTACTCCGTCGCCGTTTGCGTGCTACGCGCCGCCACGTCTTTGTCTAGCGATAGCACCGGAGCCAACTCGACGAGATCGGCTCCCACAACCTGCAGGCCCGCCCCCTCGAGGGCATCGAGTGTGGCGTAGACGTGCTCGGGCGTCAGGCCATTGGGCTCGGGCGTGCCGCACGCCGCAGCCCAATAGGCGTCGGTCCCGTCTAGATCGTTGGTCACATACACGCGGCGCGCGCCAATGCGCGCCAGGTGTTGCACCGTGAGTTCTGCGACGCCTCGGGGCCCGAGGTCGAGTGCCTGCGCTGCCCACACCTGTCGCACACCGTAGCGCTGTTCCCAGTGATCCTGGTCACGGGTCGACGCACGGATGCCCAGTTGCAACAGTCGCTCCCCGCCGCCGAGCAACGTGTTCGCGTGGGCGGCCCAGGTCGCAAAGCAGTAACGCACGCCCAGGCGCTCATGGGTGAGATCGGTATGGGCGTCGAAGTGAACGATCGCCACATCGGCATTTGCCGCGGCTCCCCGCCCGAGCAGCTGCACCATCGCCGGCCAGGTCACGGAATGGTCGCCACCGAGTAAGTGCACGCGCAAGCCGGGGCGCAGCGCCTCGAGCAAGGCGTACACACGCTCGGCGATGGACAGCGGGGACACGGGCATGACGCGTCGCAGCGAGATTTCGGCGCCGGGAAAAAGTGCTTCCTGGCTGCGCGAGATCTGGGCAGGCGAACACATCTCGTCATGCAGGAGCTGCGGCACGACAAACACGTCACCGAGGTCGAACACCGGCGCCTGCCCCAGCTCGCAGCGGATGGCTTCCGGTCCACGACTGGCCCCGCGCACGATACCCGCCCCCGTGTCGCAGGGCAGCGCAAGCAACACCACCGCCGAAGCCGGCAGATCGACGATCTGTGCCAGGTGCTCTCGCCAGTCTGGCGACGCGTGGCCCATGTATGCGCGCGTCGCTGCCTCGCGTGCCTCTCGCCCGGTGCTGACAGCGAACACACCCTCGCCCGGCGGTCGCAGATAGCAGCCGAGTTCATCGAGTAGCGCGCCACGACAGAGGCTGTGGGGATCGGGAAGCTTCATGTTTGGATCGTTTCTCGTGCGCTTTGTTTCGTGTATGTGCGCCGGTATGCTCCCGCTCCCATGAGCGAACCCTCAACCACCGCGGTGTACGCGAGTCCGCTGGCCACCCGATACGCCACCCGAGCCATGCTGGCAAACTTCGGCGACCGACGCCGCGCGCTCTTGTGGCGCGATCTCTGGATCGCCCTCGCCGAAGCACAGCACGAACTCGGGCTACCCGTTTCTTTGGCCCAGATCAAGGCGCTATCCACGGCCCGGGAGAACATCGACTTCGCTCGCGTGGCCACGCTCGAACGGGACCTACGCCACGACGTGATGGCCCACGTCCACCACTACGGTGAGGTGGCGGGCGAAGACGCGAGCAAGGTGATCCACCTCGGCGCCACGAGCTGCTTCGTCACAGACAATGCCGAACTGGTGATGATGCGAGCGGGCCTCGACCTGCTGATAGATCGATTGTGTGTCGTCCTCCGCCAGCTCCGGCGATTCGCTGTCGAACACCGCGAACTCGCAACCTTGGCTTACACCCACTACCAACCTGCACAACTCACAACGGTCGGAAAACGTGCGTGTCTGTGGGCCCAAGATCTCGCCTTCGACTTGGAAAGCGTCGCCACCTTGCGCGAGCGATTGTGGTTTCGCGGTGTCAAGGGGACCACCGGCACCCAAGCTTCGTTTCTTTCGCTCTTCGAAGGAGATCACGAAAAAATACGTCTGCTCGACCAAAAGGTGTGCAACGCCATGGGCTTCGCCACGTCGATCCCGGTTAGCGGCCAAACCTACACCCGGAAGATAGACACCTGGGTGCTCTCCTGCCTCGCCGATATCGCAGGTTCTGCAGCAAAACTGTCCAACGACATTCGCCTACTTTCCCACGAGCGCGAGGTCGAAGAGCCCTACGAGGACAAACAAATCGGATCGAGCGCGATGGCCTACAAACGCAACCCCATGCGAAGCGAACGGGTGGTATCGCTCGCGCGCTTCGTCCATTCCCTGGCCACAAGTCCCAGGGAGACCCATGCGAACCAGTGGCTCGAGCGAACCCTCGACGACAGCGCCAACCGGCGCCTCGTGATCACCGAAGGGTTCCTTGCTACCGACGCCATCTTGAACCTACTGGTCAACGTCACATCCGCGCTTGTGGTCAACCCCGCCATGACAAAGGCCAACATGACCTCGGAGCTGGCTTTCATGGCGACGGAGAACGTGATGATGGAGGGGGTCAAGGCCGGGTCGAACCGTCAGGCCCTACACGAACGGGTGCGGGTCCTCAGCCGCGCCGCGGCCGAACGGATGAAACGGGAAGCCGCGCCGAACGACCTCATGGAACGCATGAAAGCCGATCCAGATCTCGGTCCACACGTGCGCCCGGAAGCCATGGACCCGCGTCAGTATGTGGGACGCGCCCCGGAACAAGTCGACGAATTTGTACGAGGCTACCTTGACCCGCTCCTCGAGCGCCACGGTGGGCAGTGCCGAGCGTTCACTCCGGACGTGCGCGTGTAAGAGCACCGCCGCTAGGCATGGCCGGAAAGGGGCCCGGCACGTTCGCCGCCCGCCTCCTAGGCGGGATCGATACAGCGTCGCCGCCCCCGCCCACACACACCTCCGTGCGTGCCTCGGGGAAGAAGAGGGGCTGCGCACTACCTGGGCACAGATGGTCGACGTCTCAAGCGTCGCGCCACTAGCAAGAAGAACGGCGACACTGCATACACGCCGAGATGCGCTGCCGGCAGGATCGAAGCGCCACAACCCGGCTCTTGGCAGTCGTCGCCGACGACACCCTTGGTGCAGCCGTCCCACACCACCTCGAAAGGTTCGCTCGCCGGGCTCTCGTTGCCCGCATCATCCACCACGATCCAGCTCGCCATGAAGTCATATTCGGTGATAGCGTCGAAGTCGACACGGATCCAAAACTCGCCATCGTCGACCAAATAGGCCTGTCCCACGTAGTCCTCCAGTTCCGTCGGAACCTCGCCCTCTACGATCACCAACCGCAACCCAAGTTTCGTCGCGGCATCGTCGGTGCCCGGCTCGAACATAAAGTGGAGCCGGCCCTGATCTCCGCAGCTATTACTGGTCGTTCCACAGCCATTTCGCTGTTCGCCGACGCGGCGAGACACGTCCACCACGACATCGGTGGGCGGACTGGGGGGCACTGTGTCAGTGGAGCTCGGGTCGACCTCGTGCGGCGTGGGCTCGGCGAAGGAGCATGCGTTTGCCCGGCCCGTGGCCACGCTGATCATCACCACCATCACGCACAGGAGAGCGAGCGCG
>JAZGFE010000109.1:0-16572 GCA_036479215.1 Nannocystaceae bacterium
CTCATCTCATCTCATCTCATCTCATCTCGGGTCGGGTCGCAGGAATCGTGGCGCCCCCCGTAGGGAGCTCCGCCGGGCCCGCTGCGTGGGCGAGAAACCGCGCGGCGAGGGAGTCGGGGAGCCAGGCGTTCCTTGTCGCCGATGGCTCTGGCCGTTTCAGCGATGCGCTGAGGGGGCGCGCCGTGGGACACAAGCTCGACGGCGAGGCGAGGGAAACTTGCGACGGAGGTGTGCTCCATGGCCCAACTGCGCCCACGACTTTCCCAACTCGGTTCGCGCGGTGACACACGAGGGTGTGCTGTGGGGGCTTGTGCTCATCCACCCAATCCGGTCGATTTCTTGTTCGGACAGAAAGATCCCACGATGGGAGAACCTGGTCCGTTGCCAGGCAGATGTCATCACTTCCACTTCGTCTGTGAAGTAGAACTGGTCTCCGTTCCCATTCTTCGCTATCGGGTGATTTCGAAACGAATGGGAGGCCGGCGTTGCAGCCCATGTGAACGTGCCGGTACGGGTAGCGTTGTCGAAACTGTTCGTGCCACCGTGGATATCCATGCGACTGCGGTCGGTACCATCGAACTTGATCTCAGAGATCTTCCCTCCTAGCACAAGGGGTATCCGGCCGACTCGAGCGCAGAAGCTTGGTATCGACGACCCTACCTGTGCTGCTTCTGCGCATGCGGCGCACAATAGTGGGAGGCATACTGGGCACAGTTCGGTGCTAGCGAGGAGCGGGCTCGTAGAGGGCGGCGAGGGGTACGTCATCGAGTTGGATCAGTTTGGAGGGACGGCGATGGAGGTGCCGCCAGATCTCAAGTTCGTCCGAGCGCATGTGCTGTTCGTAGAACAGCAAGGCAGCGTCGCTGCGGGGGAGTTTGGCTGGGCGTAGGTGCGCAGGCCATCGTCGTTCGCGGCGATATTGCTTGCGCGCCAGGTCGTGTAGGTCGTGTAGATAGAGTTTTTGCGGCTGCGGGGGCCGGCCAGTGGTCGCATCCAGTGGTCGGATCAAACCGAGTGCGGCGTGGCCCCAAAAGCCGCGATTGAGCCCGAGCTCCGCAGCACCCCGCGCACCGCCGACGAGCGGTGCATACTGGGACAAGTTGTTGGGGTGGCCGTGCCAGATCCCCCATGCACCCGGTAGCAACACCCAGCACAGCGCGAGTGGAGCGGCGCGTTGTAGGGTCACGCAGGGATGCGCCCATAGCCAGCGCCATCCCTCTGCGGCGGCCAGGGCGAGGAAGGGATAGGCGGTAATCCAGTGCTTGGTACCTCCGAAGATGGGGATGGTCGGCCAAGCGATGAGCAGGAGAGGAAACAAGGCGAATGTCAGTAACAAGATGCCGTCGAGGGGACGGCGCTGGCTGGCGAACGGGCGCCGCTCGCCGTGGAGCGTTCGGTGCGAGCCATCGGAGGTTCCGTGCTCGCTCCTCTCCGAGGAAGATCTCGAATCTGACCCGTCCGATGGCGACGGTGTGCCCGATGGCGTAGTGGGTGGAGCGGGTGGAGTCGATCTCGACTCAGATGCGTCGCGGCGGAGGTGGAGCACAAGGCCAGCGATCGCTACGAGGATAAGGCTCAGCGGGGCGGTGGCGAAGGTCATCACGAAGGGATACAGCACGGGTAGGGGCGGGCGGTTGTAGTTGTGGCCCAGAAACTCCATGTTGTAATACGCATGGTCGCGGTGGAACGCGAGGTATTCGACGAGTCGCTCGACGGGCGCACTCCATAGCCACGGCCACATGCAAAACGCGACGATGGGAGCGACCAAACACAAGGCCACGAGGGGGTGGCCTGCCCAGTGAAACAAGGCCGAGGCGAGGTGTCGGGTCCGGGGAACCCGATGTGGGCTCAGGCGGACCGGTAGCCGCGACAAGCTCATGCAAGCGTAGTAGTGCGTGACCAGTAGGGGGGCGACGAAGATGGCGTTATGCTTGACGACCAATGCGATGCCATATAGGGGTCCGATCAGCCACGACCACTTGGGCCGGATGATCGTGCGGCGGTACAGCATCACCACTGCAAAGATCGTGACCGCCGAGGGGACATCGAAACTGTGGAGACCGGCGTGAAAGGCCACGCGCGGCAGTAAGATGAACCAACCGGCAGCCAGCAGCCCGGCGCAGATGCCCCCGGAGGCTGCGGCGATGGAATAGAGCATCGCCACACCCAAACCAGCGATGAATTGGGCGGGTAGGCGCATCGCGGCTCCCTCAGGCATTACCGGAAGAAGGCCTCCCTGCGCCACGTCTGTCCTTCGTATGCGGCTTGTCGTCGGCATGTCGGGCGACTCGGCAAGCAATCGTGCGCTGACGCCAGCGAGGAATTTCATCAACGGGGGGTGTTCGCGGTTGATCCGGAGATACCGGTCGCGGGTCTTCGACGATAGCGCTCGCGTGGGTTCGCGGACGAGCATGGCGGCCCACGTACCGTAGTGCCGGGACGCCTCGAAGTAGATGCCCTCGTCGCGCACGTAGCCCACGTTGCGGTGGCCCCATGCGAGCGCGGCGACCGTGAGGAGGCCGAGCGCGGCCGCGATCCATCGGCGGTACGCTGCTGTCATGGCGTGTTGGCTTCGAAGCTGCGTAGCTCGATGCAGGGGCGCAGCGGAGGGTTGGAGCGGTGGCCGCGTCGCGACCAGGTGCCTTGGACGGCGATATCGATGCCGATGGTGACGGGGCCCCGGCCCGGTTCGGTATGGATTTCAAACGCGCTCCACCCCTCGCTGTCGCTGAACACTCGCCGCATGAGGAGTGTGTCGCGAACGGTGATGCTCACCGCAATGGGTGCCTCGCTCCGCAGCCGGGCGTTGAAGTCGGAGAAACCAACATGTCCGCGCAGAAAGTCCCCCAATGTCATGTCGGGTAGGCGTATCTCGATGTGTGTACCGTCGCGGGCGTCGAGTGTCATGCATCGTCGGGGTCGGTAGTTGACCTCAACCGTGCGGATGGACAGTGACCCGAGGTCGAGTCGAGATCGTGCGCAATTCCACCGGTTGCGACGGTGGCGGCAGCGAAGCTCACGGTCGTCGAAACGCGCCGATACGTCGACCTGCGCGGACAGCAGATCGTCTAGAAGGGTGGGTGAATCCGGCTGATCGTAGGTGTACAACGCCAGTCCGCCCAAGGTCTCGCGGGACAAAAGATCAGGGAGAGGAAGTGCGCCACGCTCGATGTCAAGCTGATGGGACCAGCCCTCGGCCCCTCGGGGGGCGAGGACATGAAAGCGGTTCATGCCGTAGAGATCGTGCGGCGCGACACTGTCGTCTTCTCGGGCGATGTCGAGGTGATGGCGGGCGGCTGGCTCGAGCCAGCGTGTGGCGAGCAGCAGCGGTGCACCGCGGTCGAGTCGCTCCGATACGGCGCTCCAGTCGTCGGGACTGATGGTGGAACGATACGCCGAGGCCGCGGCAACGATCTCCGCTAGGGCGACGAGCAGAAGGGCGACGAGACAGAAATTTCCCACACGGGATCGCATGACCATGCCTACCGTTCCTCTGCTGCGGCTGGAGACAGGTCGAGATCAAATCCCATGCGCGGTGGCGATTCGCCCTCGGAATCCACGTAGACGAGCACGTCCGCGGATTGGTTGCAGGCGTCGAGACAGTCGATGTCGAGCTTGACCATCCCCGGCTGGTGGCGGATGCGTTGGTCGAATACGATCGTTTGCGCCATGTCTCCGGTCTTGCGCAGGGCGATGCGGAGGGTATGTCCGCCTCTCCGGGGCGATTGGGCATCGTCATCGTGCAGTGCGAACCATCCGCCCAGCTGGCTTCCGATCTGGACGTCCGGGAAGACGACCGTCGCTTGTTGGCGCCGCTTTCTCTTGACGCGGCACGCCGGGCGGATCAGCATATTCGTCTTGAGAGGACCGGCGTAGATGGATCGTCGGTCATCGACCCGTTTTTCGTCGAGCCAGCCCACCGCCGAGTTTCGTTCGCTCTCCGCGGCCTCGTACCACCGCAAGGCCGTGCCGCTGGCGACGAGTAGCGCCGCGAACACGACCCGACGTGGGCGCAGACTTGCTCCCACGACTTCGGTGGCGGCGTGGATGCGAGTTGCGAGGCCTGTGGAGAGCGAAAACAAGCGCGGAGGGTACATCCGTAGCGTCCGTAGCGTCCGTAGGATCCGTGGCATCTGTGGCTTCCTCCCAATGTGGAGGGTGAGCAGCGCCAGCGAGAAGCTCACTATACTGATGAGACTCGCCAACCAATCGAACCATAGACGGTAGCGATAGCGGAGTTCGAGAGCCCCATCGTGGGGCAAGTCGGCCGCGATCAACATTGGTGTCGAGCCGTCGTCGCCCTCGGCCTTGCCGCCCCGTAGCTTTCCGGCCCTTCGCTCGCTTTGGGTGGCGATGTGCGGTTCGCCGGAAGCCGACAGCTCAAACCACTCGAGGGGCTCGCCGTCGAGCCGAAGCTCCCAACGGGGATAGCCGCTCACGTGGAAGACGATGCGCGACGTCGCGCTCCCCGAGACCTCCACGCGGACGATGCCCTCGTCGACGGTGTCGGTCACCAGTCGAAGGGTGCCGGGACCTGTGAGGGAAGCGATGGGCAGCAGGTCGCCGGCGCGCTCGTACACTCGGATCTTCCCGAAGCGCGCGACTTGTCGGAGGGATCGATGGCTGCGTTTGCGGCGGAGGGAAACGAAGTAGCGAACCCGAAGACGGTCGAGGAGATCGTCTTCGCCAGACTCGGGCTTGTGTACGAAGTTGTCCCCGGGGGTGAACCCGAGCTTATAGCTCGGTGTGTTCGTATACACGGGGGCGTCCATGAACCAATGTGCGTTGCGTCCGGCCGAGAACGCCATGCGGTAGTCCTCGTCTCGATGCAGCCATTCTTGCCGCGACCACTCAAGGAACTCGCGGTAGTCGGTCTCGAATGTGTCGACCTGGGTTCTTCGCACGGTTTGGAGTTCGCCGACGCCGTATTCGACAACGGCCCGCCGCGTGTCGCTGGCGAGCCAGGCGGCGGCAGAGGCGGCCAGGAGAAAACACGCCACGCCAACAGCGGATCCGGTGCGATTGCTTTGGGGTAGCAACCCGACGCGATTGCGCGGCCGTAGAAACCTTCGCGCAGTGTGTACGAGGAGCGCGATCATCAGGCCCGCGGTCAGAAAGAAGCCGGGCTTCGCCGCGATCAGAAAACGCTGATACTGCAGGTGGGTGAAGCCTTCACTGAGTCGATGGAGGCGCAGCTGCCAAAAAACGTCGCTACTGGCCCACAGCCACTGGACGAGGGCGAAGGCGCCCACGAAGCGCTGCCAGCCCGAGCCCGCGACCGCGAGCCAAGCGAGACCTGCAGCCGCCAGATATCCGGCGGCCGGGGGCATGCGATGGGTCCATTCGCCGCGCAAAGCCAACTCCGTCATGTGGTGCAGCGAAGCGTACAACCACCCGTAGCTGGCCATCCATCCCCTGTGGGCCAGCATAGGGACCCACCACCAGGCGGCCATGGCCACAGCTAGGGTCATCACGAGAGCCACCCACGCCATCAGCAGCCCCGATGAGGATCGGTGTCTCGGCAGGACGCAGACCAAAAATAGAGGTACGCCCAACCCGAGCATCGCCAGCACCATCGGGTGGGCGAGTAGGGCGGCTGCGAGGCAGACCGCGGCCCACATCGCATTTTGAACCACATCGGTCGCATGCTCACCCTCTTCGACGGATCGCGTCACGGCATGGAGGCGCGCGAAGCCGAGCCAGCACAAACTGGTGGCGAGGGCTTGTGGCCACACGCCGAACCAAACCGTGTACATCCAGCCTCCTTCGCGTGCGTACCCGGGATCGAGCAAGACGAGGCAAGCTGCTACCAGGCCAGGTAGGCGCCCGCGGTCCAAGCTGTTGCCTACCGCGAGCATGACCCAACCTTGGCCCACGAAAGCGAGCGAGAAACCGACGGCGTAGGCTTGCGACCAGTTCAAAAGGCCCACAGAGAGCATGCGGACGCAGATGACCAGCAGGTCGGCGAACTGTGGATAGAGGTCGCCCACTGGCGTGCCAAAAAACCACGTCGGGGTCCAGCCAGAGAGGCGTCCGGCAGAAAGCTGAGTTGCGGTCAGGACGGTGCGGGTCAGATGCACCGTATGATCGGCAGATAGGGGCATATGCCCCGCTGGTGCCGGCCACAAGACCCACAACCCCACGGCGGTCACGAGCAGCCAGGCGGCGTGGCGACGGATCATGCCGGGAATCATGCGCGATCACCCTTGCTCCGCGGAGAGGCCCCCGCCTTCTTCCGGGGGCCGAGAGGTTGTGTGGTGCCGTTCACCCGGTAGCGGTTTTAGCACCACGCGCCAAGATCATGGCCTCCGCCCGGCGTTTCCGGGCAATGCGCCATCTTGCGCACGACTGGGGTAAGGTGAGTCGGCGTCGCGTGCCCATGCGGCGTCGTATCGATGCGAGAGCAAACACCGGGATCCTTGCGCTTCGTGTTCCAACTGGCGCAGCTGGCTGTCTGCTTCGGGTGTGTGCCCACTGCAGTGGAGACGGAGCACGGGTACGGACACGTTCCTTCGGGCAGGTGGCCAGCCCCCCGTATGGCGCCTGCACTGCAGGCGCCCGCATCGAGTCCTACCGCTGTCGCTGTGGGCCCCAAATCGATCATTCTCGTTCTCGCAGATGGTGCCGGCTTCGGGGCCTATGCCGCGGCGTTTCGTGCGTCGGGCGAATCGGAGACCCCGTTCGCACGCTTTGCCCACGTAGGCGTCATGACGTCCCACGGGCCCGATGGCATCACGGTCACCGACTCGGCAGCCTCCGCCACCGCCTTGGCGACTGGGGTCAAAGTCCCCAATGGCTACGTTGGCGTCGACGCGCGCGGAGACTCGCGGGAGAATTTGTTGGAGGTGGCCAGGGGGCTGGGCCTGGCCACCGGCTTGGTCGCCACCTCCAATGTGACCGATGCCACCCCCGCAGCTTTCGCGGCCCACGTGACATCGCGTATGGAGCAAACGGAGATCATGGGCCAAATGTTGGAATCCCGAATCGACGTGCTATTCGGCGGCGGAGCCAAATTTCTCGCCGCGCATCGCTCGAAGCTGACTGCGGCCGGTATGCAGGAGATTTCTCATCTGGGGGTGGACTTGCGCCCCGCGACACCTGTGATCGGCCTATTTGGTGATCAGGCCCTGCCGCCGGCCGGGGAACGCCATCCCACCACGACACAGATGGCCTCGCGGGCGATCGAGGTCCTGGAGGCCCGGGGAGTCGGATTTGTCTTGGTGGTGGAGGAATCGCAGATCGACTGGGCCGCGCACGCCAACGTGTCGGCACAGTTGTTGGCTGAGATGGCCTCCTTCCTCGCTCTTGTGAGCGTGTTGCTCGACTACCAAAGTGCGCATCCCGACACGCTCTTGCTGGTGACATCGGACCATGAGACGGGCGGTGTGGCGGTGGTTGGGAACGAAGCTGGGCCTGCGAGCGTGCGATTTTCGACCAAGTCTCATAGTGCGAATCTTGTTCCCATCTGGGCGAGTGGTCCCGGCGCCGCCGCCTTCGGTCGACTGGTGGATAACGCGGAGGTCGGGGCCACATTGCTGGCGTTTGTGCGGCGGCGCCACAGCATCGGGACGGCTCTGCAACCGCCGCGATGAGACGCGTTGTCGTGGTCGATCACCTCCACAGCCGGACTTGCATCGCACCTTTGTGCTCCCGCGAGCGGGGGCGAGACCGGCCGACGTGGTGGCAACGTGTACCGAGTCCGGGGGGTGACGCAGAGGGAGAGCGGGGCAGGCAGCATGGGGTCGGCGGAGAGTGTTCGATCGCGCTGAATCCGCGCACTCGGACCGCAGAACAAGCGTGGGCCGGACGCGTGGCGTGGGCCGTGCTCCGGCGGGCGGCGGGAGCGTGCAGACCCGTTCGTGCGCAGCGCGTGTCGGCAACTCCCTTGCCAATGGGTTGGGGTGTAGCCTGTGGGTAGCGAACGAATGAGCGAGCTCCCCGATGTCTTGTTGCGGCTGCTCACCCGTGGGACGCCTCCCTGGGACGACGAGACGCAGCGAGGTTTGGATTCACTGGCGCGTTTGGAGCGGCGGCTGGGGTATGCATTCGAACGACGTGAGCTTCTTCGCACCGCGCTGACCCTCGGCAGCTGGTGCAACGAGCATCGCCGCGCGGGTTGGCCGAGCAACGCCTGTCTCGAGTACTTTGGCGACGCCGTGCTCGGGCTGGCCGCTGCGGATGCTGTGTGGCGGAGATTCCCGGACGGTGGGGAGGGGGACCTCACGCGGATGCGCGCGCGCCTGGTGTCCGAAACAGCGCTGGCCACCGTGGCGCGTGATCTCGAGCTCGGAGGGTGGCTCTACCTTGGACGGGGGGACGAACAACGTGGGGCCCGCGACCATGATGGAACGCTCGCCGACAGCCTGGAAGCGGTGCTTGGTGCAGTTTTTCTCGACGCGCGCCACGTCGGTGCGGATCCGTTCAGCGTCGCGTCTGGTTTCTTTCGCCGGCAGTTCGGTCCGCACCTGGACGCGATGGCTCCCGAGGACGCGCTCGATCCCAAATCGCGGTTGCAGCAGCGGATGCAAGCTGCCTACCGGTTGACGCCTGTGTACGTGTCACTCGGGGAGGCGGGCGAAGGCGAATCGTCCCGTTGGTGCGCGCGGGTGGAGTTGGTGGGAGACGGCAGTACGTCGCTGCGCATCCTGGGTGAAGGCGCGGGTCGGAGCCTGCGTGCGGCCGAAATCGCGGCTGCGAGCGATGCTCTCACGCGTCTCGATCACGACGTGGACCCCGGATAGGGGCGGCCTTGCGGTGTTAACGCTTCGTTCCGCGATCTCAACGCGCCGCGGGTGCGATCTTGACGCTTGGCAATCGTCGCGCCACCGGGCTCGAGTGTGATCTCCAAGGACCTAGTGCGATCTCGACGCGCTGCGTGTGCGATCTCGACGCGCTGTGTGTGCGATCTTGACGCGCGAGTGTGCAGGGATGGAAGGGTCAAGTCTGGACAGGGATCCCGATCGCAGCATAATGGCGGCACATGAACTCCACTGCGGTCGCGGAAGTGAGCATCGCCAAAACGCCAGCCTTCACCGCAAGGGAAGACATGGAGGTGGTGCCACCCGTGGTTCATTTGGGTCTCGTTCGGGGCACGGTGCTGATCGACGCCGGAGATGGCTATGTGTCGGACTTTCGGGAGGCCCAGGTAGCTGCCTTGAGTCTGGTGTTTGACTACGAAGGCGTGAGGGTAGGCATCGACGAGGTCTCGGACGATGGGACGGGCCGGCTCGATGTCGTACGTGGGGGCGTGCCGGTGCGAATCGTGCGAGATCGAGTGGCGGAAGCGGCCGCGCAGCGACTGCTCGAGCGCTTCGGCCCCGTGGAAGTCAGCTGCTACGAGGAGTGTGTGGAATTGTCCGATTCCGCGGTGGACTACCTGATCGATCTGGAGGGAGACCCCGACGCTCTCGCGGAATTTAGCGTGCACGCCGTTCCCCAGCTGCGTGCTGCCGGATGGCAGGTCGAAATTGCCGGGGATTATCCCTGCCAGGTCGTTGAGACCGCACGATGGTTTGCCTCCGTCGAACCCGGAGGAGATGGGGGAGAGGACGATACGACATGGTTTGAGCTCGAGTTGGGCGTCGAGATCGATGGAGAGCGTGTGGACCTTCTGCCCATCCTGCTCGAGGTGCTCGAGGGCGCGGGCGCACGTAGTCTGGAGTCACTGTCAAAAACTTCGCGCCGCGTCACGGCGCTTTCTCTGGGCGGCAATCGTTGTCTGGCCGTCCCGCCCGAACGGTTGCGTATGGTGCTGCAGATCGTCCGCGAACTCTACGATGTGGATGGCATGTCGTCGCGCGGTCGGTTGTGTGTGCCCCACGCCTCACGGGGGTACTTCGAGGACCTGGAATGCGCCTTGGGCATCGATGCCGTGGATGCGTGCGATGCCGTGCGAGCCACATTTTGCGCCCCGGTGACACCATGCGAGGTCCCGCAGCGTCCGCTCGGGCTTGAGGCGACGCTTCGCCCCTACCAGCAGGCGGGGGTGCAGTGGCTGCTATCGATTCGGGAGGGGGGAGGGGGCGGGATTTTGGCCGACGACATGGGCCTCGGCAAGACACTGCAGACCATCGCTTGGCTCGTGTGTGAAAAAACCGCTGGGCGGCTTCACCAGCCCACGCTCATCGTCGCCCCTACCAGTTTAATTCAGAACTGGCGGCGCGAAATCCAACGGTTCGCTCCCGGGCTTTCGCTCATCGTGATGCACGGTCCTCGCCGTCACGCGAGATGGCACGAGCTGGAGGCGAAAAATATCATCATCACAACGTACCCCTTGCTTGTCCGAGATATCAACGCGTACGCGAAGATCCGTTTCCACAGCTTGGTCCTTGATGAGGCTCAAATGATCAAGAACGCCCGCAGCCAGGCTCATCAGGCCGTGCGGGTGATCGACGCCGAGTCGCGTCTGTGCCTGTCCGGTACGCCGATCGAGAACAACCTTGAAGAGCTGCGAGCCCTTTTCGATGTGCTGATGCCCGGTTTCCTCGGTGACGCTGGTAGCTTTCGCACTCGCTTCCGGCTCCCGATCGAGCGCCTGGGGCAAAACGACCGACTCGAGACCTTGCGCCGTCGGGTCGCGCCGTTTGTGTTGCGGCGACTCAAAGACGAGGTCTTGACCGAGCTTCCGCCGAAGACCGAATCTGTCCGCACGATCCAGCTGGTCGGCGCTCAGCGAGAACTCTACGAGAGCATCCGCATGGCCGCGCACGCGAGTGTGCGCGGGGTCGTGCGCAAGAAAGGTATCGCCGCAGCGACCGTCGACATTTTGGGTGCGCTCATGAAGTTGCGTCAGGTTTGCTGCGACTCGCGTTTGGTGCCCGTGGATGCAGCCCGCGGGATTGAAGACTCCGCTAAACTCGACATGTTGATCGACATGATCCTCGAGCTGAAGGCTCAGGGGCGACGGATGTTGGTCTTCTCGCAGTTCACGTCCATGATGGAGCTTATCAGCGATGCCCTCAAGACGCAGGGTGTGGATCATCTTTCGCTCACGGGCGCGATCCGAGATCGTCAAGGCTTGGTCGACGCGTTCGAGTCGGGGCGTGGCGATGTATTTCTGATCAGTCTCAAGGCGGGTGGCACGGGGCTCAATCTCACCAGTGCAGATACGGTGATTCACTACGACCCATGGTGGAACCCGGCGGCACAAAACCAGGCGACGGACCGGGCATATCGTATGGGGCAGCGCAAACCGGTCTTCGTGTACAACCTGATCGTGGCGGGGAGCGTCGAAGAAAAGATGATGGCACTCCAGCGTCGCAAGGCGAGTCTGGCCGAAGGTCTGCTCGCTGGATGTGGCGAGAGCCTCCCCTTGTCGGAGTCGGATGTTGAGGACCTCTTCGGGTCGTTGCCCGAGAGCTAGCTAGATCGACTGCGAGGGAAAAGCCGGCCGGGAGCGGTTCGGTCCCGACCGGCCGATTTGTGTCCGTGGATGGGCTCAGTTCGGAGCGTTCTTGGTGTCGGTGGTGTCGTCGGTGGTGTCGGTGGTGTCGGTGTTCCCGGTGGCATTCGTGCGGATGTGGAGCCACACCGACACACTCTGCACGGTCAGTAGCCCACCGATGCGCTCGAGGTTGGCGTTGCCGTTTTCCGCGTACTCGACGTTGGTAAGCTCGACCAGCAGTCGGCTCAATATGCTTTCAGCTAGCATGTCACCGTCGACGCCAGCGCCGACGCGACCACATCGTTCCAGGAACGCCTCTCGCAGGCTGGGATCCAGGTGATCTCCGAGCAGAAGATGCGTCTTCGCCCACTCCACGTCGTCGGGGGTCAGTGGGGCGATGCTGCTGGTGGATCCGGGAAGTCGCTGGTGGATGATGGCGGTTCGAATGAGGTCGCCTAGGCGCAGGCGGTCGGGCTCGTCGACGCGGGAAATCCACGTGGAATCGACATTGTACCCATCGGCGTCGAAACAAAGCCGGGAAAGCGACGCAGAGGTCGCCAGCAGCGACGTTGCTTTGGCGATGTCGGCCAGCGTGCGGATCGGCCGGGTACCTGTGCGGGATACCAGCGCGAGTTCGGGGAGCCATGCAGAGAGGGCCCGTAGCGAGATCCCCAGCGGGCGATCCAACAGCGAACCAACTTCGCTGAGCGAGACGCTGCCGTTTCGGTGAAGACTCAGCGCCGTATTCCGCAATAGCGCGAGCGCGCCGTAGCCTACCCGAAAGAGGGAGCGCAGGCCGACTGCAGTAATGCGCCCGGCAAGAAAACTGTCGATGTTCTCGGGATGGGCGACGCCGACCAAGCGTTCCATGCCCAAACAGATGGTCGCATTCGCTTGGATGATGGCGCGTTCTTGATGCTTCTCGTCGCCGGGCTCCAGACGCTGGGCGGCGAGCAGTTCGTTGGCAACGAGCAGAAACTCGCGCGATCGCTCACCATGCTCTTTCGGATCGAGTGCCGTCATCGCACGGAGGAGGAGGTCGTTCTCGCCGCCCGCGGGTATGGCCGCAAGATCGCTGCTCGCCCTGTCTCTCCGGTGGTTCGCGGTATTTTCGCTGTTCTTGGCGATGTTGTCGTTGTCGGCGTCGCGCGGCGTCGGGGAGGAAGTGCGGAGTGCTGCCTCCACTGCGAGCGGCCGGAAGAGGCCCATTGCTTCTTCCCAGACCGGAAAACCGAGGTCCGCTAGCCGCCCCAGTCGCCACTGAAGCAGCTGCTCCTCGAGTTCGGCGGGGAGACTCCACTTGACCGAGTTGACCAGTTTTCGGCCCATCTCCAGGTCGTCGCGGTAGACGGTGTCGACCACGGCGAACGCCATTCTCCCCAACTCGTTGTCGGGCACGCCCAGCACGAATCGACCGTCGGGGGTCTCATAGGTGGCGAGAGCCGACATGTTGTCCAGTGCGATTTGCAACGCCATGTTGTCCGTGGGATCCAACTCCACGACCGCGGTTGCGTGCATGAGCGCGAAGGTCCACATCTCAGGGTCCATCGCGTAGATCAGTTCGACCAGTTCACCTGGTTGCTTCTCCGCTTGATGGTAGCAGCGAGCGATCTCCAACAGCCACTCGCGCGCTTTGGGGATCAGGACGCGGTCGTTTTCCCACACGTCGAGGTCGGCTACCGAGGTGAGTTGTTCCGCGGTGGCGTGGGGTAGAAGCAGTTCGAGCCTTTGCTCGTGGCGGAGTTTTCGTGTGGCGGCAACGAAGGCTTGCGGGGGCAGTAGCGGAACCACCAGCGGTAGGTCGTCGCGCAATTCAAGGGATAGCGGGTCCTCCACTAGCTTGTGGAGGTCATCGGCATGGAGCCGATGATCGGGTGGCGTGCGGGTCACGTTCGGGAACGTAGCACCGTGGAGCCCGGCGACCCAGACCCCCACCTGCGAGGGGTCGCATCTTGGGCGGCGGCGTCGGCACTTCGCTACGGAGCGGGCGACGTCGGCGAGCGGGGGCCCCGCCGGATTGTGGGCGTCTCTGCTCGGGCTCGGATCGGCGTTAGTGCGGCCGAATCGTCACATCCCCGCTAAACGTCCGCAGCTCCACCGAAGGGCCGCCGCTTCCCAGGGAAAAGCGGGGAGTGTCGCGACCCTTGTAATGTCGCTTGTGGAAGCGATCCTCCACGCTGCCCGAGCGACTCGAGGCCGAGATATCCACGGGCTTGCCGCGTTGGAGCACGAGTTCGAGATCGCCGCTATGGGACTTGAACTGGTGGGGCCCCGCGAGCGTGAGCGCACCTTCGAACCAAACGTCACCCGAGGTTGACGTGAGATCAGCGCGCGTGAGCGTCGCGTTGCTCACATGGACCTCGCCGCTGATAGTCTTCGCCTCGAACACCCCGCGGGCTCCCGTGACCTCGATGTCTCCGCTGACGCTTTTGACGTGCAGCCGAGCGCTGTTACTGGCGACCAGGATGTCGCCACTGACAGTCTTGAGTTTGGCCTCGGCTCCGCCGGATCCGGCACGGATATCTCCGCTTACCGAAGCAAGTTCCAAATTCCCGCTGACGTGGGAGATGTCGACGTCGCCGCTAACCGTTTTTGCCCGTACGCTTGAGCCCAGGGGAACCGTGATGGTCAGCGTGGCTGTCCGTGAGCTCCGTCGGCTGCGCTTCCCGGGGCTGACATCGATCTGCGTGCGCTCGCCCCTGTTTTGGAGCTCCAGTTTCCAGTCGTCCGGGAGTTCTCCGCGCACGGTTATCATGTCGGTTTGTGCGCCGACGATCTTGATATCTGTGGAGACGGCTTGTACATCCAGGGCTTGCTTCGCCGGGATCGACTGCTGGATAGGCCGCGCGAGGGCGCGCGTAGGGCAGGCGAGCAGCGCTCCCGCGAGTGTCCCGACGAGTGTCCCGACGACACAGATAGTGCGCAGGGGTGAGACGATGGAGGTGTGTTTGAACATTGTGGGTCACTCCGGTAGTGAAGTCGCTTGATCCAAAAGGTCGAGTTTTCCCTGGTATGCGTCGTGCATCAATGCCAAAAGCTGTGCATCCTGGGGCGAAGAAGCTAGAGCGTGGCGAGTCTGGGAGATCGCGGTATCGACGAGCGTGAGGTTGTCGTCCATCAGCGCCACGACAGTGGGTGCAAGGGCTAGGCGACGGTCGTCGAAGATGGCTTCGAGCAATCCCGCTGCCGTTTCGTACTCCGCCTGCCAGCCGCGGCTGCCCGACACCGTAGTGCCTGCCGTGGAGAGGTCGATGCTTCCCGTCGGCGATCCGATGTGTTCCGTGTGTTTGGGGGCCTCGGATGTCCGGGAATCCTCGGTGGCGTGGTCCACCGCATGCGCGTGGTCCGCCGGGCCCGGGAGCTGCTGGGTGCCGACGTAGAGGAGGACTGAAGCGGCCATGGCCAGCGCGGATCCGCCGAGCCATGTGCGGCCCCCCAAGCGTCGGCGCGGGCGGCAGCGCATGTCGGAGAGCGGCGTGCGGTGGGGGGGCATGTCGGCGGGGGTGCCTGGCCGCGCTTCGAGCCGCGCTTCGAGCCGCGCTTCGAGCCGCGCTTCGATTTCGGGCCACAAGTCGCGTTGCGGCTCGATCTCGCGAGGTAGATTGGCGATGTCTTGGTCGAGTTTCGGGTCCTTCATCTCAAGGCCTCCTTCAGAAGGGCTCGCGCGCGGTGAAGCTGTGCTTTCGAGGTACCCACGGCGATGTTCAGTGCCTCGGCGATCTCGTCGTGCCGCATGCCTTCGATCTGACTGAGTACGAACACGTGCAGGCAGCGTTCGGGTAAGACCGACAGCGCCCGCTCAAGGTCGAGCGAGGCGTCGGTCTTGCCATGGGGAGAGATATGGGACGGCGCAGCGTCAGCGTCGGCGCGCTCGCGGGCGCGCCTGCGGTTTTCGCTGCGTTTGTCTTGCAGCACGACGTTGATGGCTAGCCGGTGTAGCCAGGTCGAGAAAACAGCATCGCCCCGGTAGGAATCTAGTTTCTGCCAGGCCCGTACAAAGACATCTTGGGTGAGTGTTTCGGCCCGCGCTCGGTCTTGGCTCAGGCGAAGACACAACGCGTAGATTCGACCGACGCAGGATCGATAGAGGGCCGCGAAAGCTCTGGCGTCCCCGGCGCGCGCGCGCTCCAAGGCCGTCTTCAATGGATCTGCGACGGGCGCCAAGGACACGAGGGTGGCAGAAGTTGCCGGTACGAACAGGACAGCAGGCATCGGTGGCTCGTGTCTTGGATGCCGGCCGGATGCATATGGTTGGAATGGGGCGGCGCGAAACGCGGAGAATGTCGCGCGGGGGATCGCCAGGGGCATGAGGGGCACGCGAGCCAGGCGGGGAGCCGCGGCGGGCGTGAGGGGAACATGAGGGTGGGCGCGCTGCGGACATTGGCACGCGCGCCCATCCAAACCCTGACTCCCGTGGTGGCATCCAAGTGATGTCCGTCGCTGCGCCGACCCTGGGGCGATTCCCCAGTACGACGGCCCGACACCGGAGCCTTGCCATGCCGACACGCGACCGAAGCCTCATTTTATTCCGCGCCGCCCTAGCGATCACCTTGGGAGCGTCCTTCAGCGGATGCGCGCAGCGTTCTGTTCATGCCGTTTCTGAGCACGGCGATTCGGACGTGGCTGGATCGCATCTCCAACCGGGAGCGCGGCCGCGTTCGGAGGCGATCGAACCTTCGTATGCCTCGATCGCCACGTCCTAGACTCGCGGTCGCCTTCGCATGACGAGGGCGACTTGCGGGGGCGCGAGGCGAGCCCCCTAGCGACGACTAGGGCCGTCTTCTACGCGTCGCCGAGAGGCAGAAAATGCTGGCGAGCGCTGCGAGTGGTGTGGACGGTGTGGGAACACTGCACCCGCAGCCGTCGTTGTCGACGGGTTTTGTGTCGTTGCCGGTATCGTCGTTGTCGTCACCATGGGCGTTTCCGGTATCGTCGTCGTCGTCACCCTTGGCGTTGCTGTCGTCGTCGCCGTCGTCACCATCGTTATCGTCATCGTCGTCATCGTCATCGTCGTCATCGTCATCGTCGTCATCGTCATCGGCGTCATCGTCATCGTCATCGGCGTCATCGGCGCCATCGTCATCGTCGTCGGCGTCGGCGTCATCGTCATCGTCATCGTCATCGTCATCGTCATCGTCATCGTCATCGTCATCGTCATCGTCATCGTCATCGTCATCGTCATCGTCATC
>JAZGFE010000110.1:0-18854 GCA_036479215.1 Nannocystaceae bacterium
ACTGCAGGCCAACCACCCCGTTCTCGGCCTCGACGACTTCGTAGTCATCCTTTAGTCCATTCTTGTTGATGCCGCGAATCAGTAGTGCCCGCGAAATGGGCTGGTCATCGACGATGAGAAGCTTAGCCTTCATGCAGGTCCACTCTTGTCTCACCCATCGTCCGCACGGTCGGCTCTCTTTACTGACACCGCGTTCCGGATCGGGCTGGCGCCGACACCGAGCCGGGCAAGTATGTGGTCGAACGATCGAGACGCGCAAAATCGGGACAGCGCTCCGATTGGAGACCCACCCCACCATACGTCGACACCGTCCGTCCACACCGTCCGTCCGCAACGACAAGGGTCAGCGCCGCCCATACCGTGGCCCAGAACGCCCGTTGCCGCGGATTGGATGGGTCTTACCTAAGACGGCGCGGGCGAACCACTCCACCCGAAAGGAAACGATCCAGATGAAGAAACTCGCTGTCTGTCTTTTCGAGGCCGCACTGCTGACCGCATGCGCCGATGACCCCGGTGGTATCGCCGCACCCGACAAGACCGAGGTCGACCGCGCTGCGCTCGAGGAGGGTTTTTCTGTCACCCTCACCTCGGGTCTCGGTTCTGTGACGGTCCCCTTCACCGAACCCGCCGCGGCCGCCACCGCAGAAGCGATGAGAACCGCGATTGTGGACTCGGTCAGTCTCGTGGTGCGAAATGATACGTCCGGTGCCACCACGAACCTGATGTCTGGCGCGTTCGTGCAAGCGACGCCTGCTGAAGTTGGTCAATACGCGGTCGCGCTGAACGAGGACCGCCGCGCGATGGTCGTGACATTCTTCAACGAGACGAGCGCTTCCCAGTCCCTCCGCGCTGGGAGCGGCTACACGGCCACGTTGAGTGTTTCGACCAACGACTATGTCGAGAATCTGGGCACAACAGCCGTGGCAATTTACGTAAAGTAGTCCGGGTTGGTCACCCGGCACCGATCTGCGCCCAGCCGACCGGCGCGCTGTGCGTGCGTATTCGCCTGGTCCGCGACGGTCGCCCTGGCGCCTGTCGCTGGGGCCCTCGCCAACGTACCGACCGTCCACCAGGCGACGGGCCCAGATGCAGCCTCGTCGGCCGCGGCCGCGTCGCAACGCATCCCGCACGCCCCACGCGCTTGCGTTCGGCGTGCGGACCCCGTGGCGTTGCGGGCACCGGACCACGGTGCGACTCGCTGGCGACAGCCAAGCTGCTCGCGACCCCTCAGTTTGGGCCTGCGAAGCGGCGGTATCTGGATCCCTGCGAGCGTGGCTCCCGGTGGCCGTCCGGTATGGACATTGCGGGGTGACGCCGGGTGGGGTTTGGCCCTCACCCGCAATGTATCGTTGTCCGGGGATCACGGCATAACGATCTACAGCGCCGGCCATACTCAGTTGCGTGTGCATGCACACGCCCTAGGCGTGGCCCTTCGCCCGGGAGCGGGCAGCCTGGCGCCCGCTCATCGAGATCGCCTCTCCTTCGGCGTCGAGACACGCACCTTGATGGTCGTGCGCGTCCGAACCAGCGACGGGTGGCAAGACTTCGATGTAGGGGGGATCCGAGACGTCACGTTTCGTCTCGCCTATGGCATGGAACACGCGGTGGGCAAGCGCTGGCATCTTGGCTGGCAACTCGCCCCCGGCTATTCCCGAGTCTTCCTCGACAGTCAACGACTGCTGCGCGGCGCACTCCGTGCGGCTCTCCGACCCGTACCCGACCACGAGCTGAGAGGAACCATCACGGCGCACCTCGTTCACCGAGACGCGTCGCAATTCGGCGGCAACGACTTCCGGCGCGCGAGCGCGCACCTCCAGGCCTCCGGGGCATGGATCTGGATGTCGCGCCACAACGTGGGCACCATCGTGCAGGGTCGCCTGCTCTCGTCCTTCATGAGCGGAGAAGCTCCGATCTACGAGGTCCGGGAAGAGACGCTTCGCACGCCCTATGCCGAGGCCAGCGTGGGCGTTCTGGCCACCTGGTAGTCGCCCGCCTCTACGCGGGCATCATATGAGGACGACCGTCGGGTGTCGCTCGGTGCAGGTCACTCCCAACTTCATCGATCCAGTTCTTCTTCCGCAGCCACGAAAGAAAGTTACCGCGAGATCCCTCCCCCGGCATATTGGCGCGGCCCACCGTGCGATTCACCTGGAAACGCACGCCAGCGCAGCGCAGGTCCTCCACCATTTCCCTTCCTGGCGTACCCCGCAAGTAGCCGTAGCGCTCCACGTGCGCCATCAGGGGCGTGTATCCGCCTTGTTTCATCTCTCGCACCAAGTCGAACAGACCAGCGGGGGCCTCCCCTCCCGTATACGTTTCGAACAGCACGTAACGCTCCTCGCCGAATTCGATAACCCGCCGCTGGGCCACACGCTCGATCAAAGAGTCGTCGAGATAGTGCTCCGCACCCAGTTCCAGCTCCACGCCGATCCCTTCCGACGCCACCGCAGCCACCAACCCATCGAAGACCACGCGCAGGCCTTCCGGCTCGTTTGGGAAGCGCCCGGGGAAGATATGGGGCGTGGCGATGATCCGCTCCACGCCCTCTGCCGCGAGCAGCCGCACCATGGCGAGGGACTCCGTTGTGTCGCGACTTCCGTCGTCCACACCGGGGACCACATGGGTATGGCAATCGCGCTTACGCAGGCAGATGCTCGTTTCCCCCTCCCTGCCCTCGCGACGACCCCGACTCGCCAACCAGGAGAGCAGCTTCAACTTGGCGACCTTCCGCAGGCGCACTCGCTTCGGCGACTTGGCATCTGGACCATGTTACGCGAGACCGGCCGCGCGCAAGAGCTCGTTGCGACGCATGGTCGGATCTGGGCCGGCGCGCCGGGGCCCGAACTGCGGCCGAACTGCGGCCGAACTGTGGCCGAACTGCCGGGGATCGCGCGATACCCGGATCCACCTCGGTGCGTCAGCGAGCCCCATTTCGCCCCTCCAGCCCATGGGCTAAGGTGCCGCCGATGCGTGGGAACCACGTCTATTCCGTCCGACACCCCTCCTTTCGAACCATCCAGTGGGCTGGCCGGGGTTCGTCCTTCCTCGTCGCCTTGGCCCTTTCGGCCACGTGTCGAGATCCACAACAACACAGAGGTAAGTTGAAGAGAACCGACGCCGACGCCAACCTCAACAACGAGGCAAACACCAGCGCAAAAGCCGACTCCGACCCGGCCGCCCGTCCCCTTGGCCGCGATTTCGTCGCGCACGCGCTGCCCGGCTTGGGCCCACGCGCTCGATCGCTGCACGAGACGCTCGAAAAGGCCTTCGCCGATAAGGGACCCGACTACAAGCCCCGTACGCATCACCTCATCGATGGGGCGCGGCCCAAATTTATCAACCGTCTGATCCTGGAGACAAGCCCCTACTTGCTCCAGCACGCCCATAATCCGGTCAACTGGTACGCCTGGGGGGACGAACCATTTGATCGGGCCCGACGCGAGAAGAAAGCGGTTTTGCTCTCCATCGGCTACTCCACCTGCCACTGGTGCCACGTCATGGAGCGTGAGTCTTTCGAGGACCTTGAGATCGCTGCGTATCTAAACGAACACTATGTCTGCATCAAGGTCGATCGAGAAGAACGCCCTGACGTCGACGATGTATATATGAAGGCCGTCCACTTGCTCGCCGGCCGCGGTGGTTGGCCTATGACGACTGTCCTGACCCCGGCTCGAGAGCCCTTTTTCGGTGGCACCTATTTTCCTCCACGAGACGGTGCCAGGGGCCGCCGCAAGGGCTTTTTGACCATCATCAAGGACCTGCGCGCAAAGTATATCGAGTCTCCTGACGAGTTGGTGGAGCAAGCGATGCAGCTCAGCCGTCAGATTGCGGACAGCGCGGGTATCGAGCCCCCCGAGCCCGTGCCTGGACCCGGCGCGATCAAATCCACCGTCGAGAGAATCAGCGCGCGCTACGACCCCGCTTGGGGCGGTTTCAGTGCTGCCCCCAAGTTCCCGCGGCCGGTGAACTTCAGGCTGCTCCTACGCTACGCGAGGCGAAGTGGCAGCGCCGAACCCACGAAGAAAGTCGCGGATACTCTGCTCAAGATGGCCCAAGGCGGCCTCCATGACCAGTTGGGCGGCGGCTTTCATCGCTACTCCACCGACGCAAGATGGCTCGTCCCGCACTTCGAAAAAATGCTCTACGACAACGCGCAACTGGTGGTCGCGTACATCGAAGCCCACCAGGTCACCGGCAATCAGGTCTTCGCCGACGTGGCGACCACGACGCTTGACTATCTCGCCCGCGAGATGAGCGACCCCGATGGGGGATTTTACTCGGCCACAGACGCGGACAGCCTCAACCCGGAGACCCAACACGAAGACGAAGGATGGTTTTTTACCTGGACCCGCGCGGAGATTGAGGCGGTGGTGGGTGCCGACCTTGCCCGCGTCGTCAACGCCTACTACGCGACCACAGCTCGCGGGAATTTCGAGCACCGCAATATCCTACACACTCCAGAGGCCGCGAGCCTCGTCGCGTCGAAACTCAAGATGAAGCCGGCCGATCTGGCACGCGACCTGAGCGTGGCCCGCAAGAAGATGTACGCCTCCCGAGCGACGCGGCCTCCCCCGCTGCGAGATGACAAGATTCTCAGCTCGTGGAATGGACTCGCCATTTCCGCCTTCGCCACCGCCGGATTCGTACTCGATCGTCCCGACTATATCGAACGCGCCGAGAAATCGGCGGACTTTCTCCTCACACAGATGAGAACCCCAAACGGGGGTCTATATCGTACGTTCAATGACGGTCGCGCACGCCACATGGCCTATCTTGACGACTACGCGTTTCTCATCGCCGGTCTACTGGATGTGCACGAAGCATCGAACAACCAGAAATGGTTGCGTGAGGCCATCGCCCTTCAAGGGGTTCTCAACCGCAAGTACCACGACGAGTCCTCCGGTGGCTTCTTCCTCACAAGCCACGACGCAGAGCCGCTCCTTGCCCGCCAAAAACCAGATTACGATGGCGCGGAGCCGTCCGGAAATTCGGTTGCGGCCCTCAACTTGCTGCGGCTTTCGGAGCTCACGGGAGACGACGATCACCGATCCCGCGCGGAGAAGCTGCTCGGTGCACAGGGCCGGGTACTGCGGCGCGGTGGCGTCACGGTACCGCTTCTGATGAGCGCATTGGATTTTTACTTCGACCGCCCGTTGCAGATTTTCGTAGTGTACCCGAAAGGAGGCAACCCCTCGCCGCTAGTCGACGTCATCCGAAGTTCATTCCTACCCAATCGGATCTTGAGTGTGGTCTCGGAAGACAAGATTGCCGAGCATGTACAACTTGTGCCGGGCCTTTCGGACAAGCGCGCGCTGAAGGGCCGGCCCACAGCCTACGTATGCGAGCAGAACGTGTGCCAGCTCCCAACCCGCGACCCCAAGGTCCTGGCCAAACAACTGGCCAAGACGACACCCTACCCGAGCCCGTAGCGCCCTCAGCGAACCGCGTCTGCGGCCAGCCGGGGATTGTGCAGCACATCGAGAATCACGGCGACCTCCCGCTCCTCCCGTATTCCGATGCAACGGGCGCCCAGCCGCAGCAGAGGCCCGGGCCGCAAGATGAGCTCGCCAATGCCCGAGATCCTGCGATCGACCTCATTGATGCGCCGCCGGTGTTGCGCCTGGGGCAAGCGGATAAGTTGGTTGGCAAAATGCCAGGCCCAGTCTCGAGCTTTCACGAGGCTGAAATTGAAGATCGCCTCGTCGCTGCGACCCCCCACGCAGTCGAGGGCGCCGAACCACGGGGATAGTCGATTGACCCGTCCTTGATACTCGTCTACCACCTCGCTGATCACCGAGTTGATCTCGAGATAGTCGGGTCGAAACGCTACGATATCCTCGGGATCCACGACCCCCGCGGTGCAGATGCCCAGGTCCAAGTTGATATGGGCGTTCATCCCGACAACATCGCCGCAAAAAAACCGTGCCGACCACCCTCGTGTCGTGCGTCTTCGACGATCTGATCCAAAATGGCGATCACTTCATCTATGGTGGTTGCCCGCATGCTGAGTTCCGCTGATACCGGGTGAACCGCCTCACTCACCCCACATTTGACGAGCTTTCTCGCGCCATACGTCGGGTACCATGGGGGACGACAGTTTTCCTTTCATGAACAACGTGCGCGCGGCTACGAGGTCGAAGAAATTGGCGAGTTCCCTCGCTATGCGGCGCCCTTCCAGCAATCCGAGCACCCGGATAACCGCATCCAATGTGCTCACACGACCTGGATCTGGGGTTGTGCGTACACCCCAGTGCGTCGGCGGGCCAGCCGGGAGCATCAAGCAGGGCAACGCATTTACCACGGGGACACGTCGACTCATGCGCGAGCACTGCGCCCAGGTCCCATCCAGTACGACCAGGGCGACCTGGCGCCCTGAGTCCGGAGCGAGTTCATCTCGATCGATCTCTCTCGCGTCATCGCGCGGAAACAAGAGGTGGTAGTCAAGACGCGGATCCGACAGAGGTGTCGGGTCGAAAGGTTCGTCGCGCACTGCGTGTCGAACCAGCGCACTGTTTTCGAGCATCAAGTGTACCAGCCGACCGGTATTCGTGGGTTTGTGACGCTCACGATTGTGCTGAACCACGACAATGCGCGTCGCAAGACGCAGCCGAGGCATACGGTCACAGACGCACAGCTGAAGATGCACACCGCAGGCCGCACATCGCAGCGAGGTGGTTCGTTTTCCGCCCATATCACCCCTACCGCTACACGAGATCCGCCAGGCCTACGCGCGCAGCCTCGCGGACCGCCTCGGGAAAGATGGCCCGATAGTGCACAAAGCGTTCTCGGCTCAACCCTCGCAACACGGGCGAAGCGTCGATAAGACGTTCGACTCGCCCCCCCCCGTGCAACACCATCATGCCGTCGTGGTCCGCATACGCCACGACTTCGACCCGATCGATGCACGCGTAGTAATCGGGGTCTTCTCCGAGGCCAGCGACGAGCTCACGCAACCTCTGGGTCACCACCTCTCGACCCACATCGGCACGCAAGCTCTGGGTTTTGAACAATCGACGACCGCGCAGCCGGCCCGCAAGATCGGCAACAACATCGTCGCCACAGCGCTCCCAGCCCGCCAGCACCACTTCCAGCGTATGGTCGTCGAGGTCCAGGTATGCCCCAGTCGAAATCTCATTGCCGCGCACCAACGCCGCCAGTGGTTCCGGCGTGCCCGCAGGTGTCCCCACGGCCGCCACCCGCCGAAACAACGCTTGCATCACCGCATCTGCCGCTCGTACCGCCTTATGTAGATAGACCTGGCGATACATATAGAGTCGCGCCAAGAAGAAGCCTTCCACGGCGGTGAGCCCCTTTTCGCCGTCCACCGCGAGACGGGCGGGCCCGCCCGTCTCGGGACGGTGCAAACGCAGCGACGCGAGCAGCCAATCGAGATCGAGATCGCCATAGCGCACACCGGTCATGTGACTGTCTCGCATCAAGTAGTCACAGCGATCGACATCAAAGGTGCCGGATACAGCCCGGGCTAGATGAGGAATCGCCCCGCGCCCGCAAATCAGATCCGCCACGCAGTCTGGCGCAGTACGGTCGAGCTGCGCGAGTACGCGATGCACCGATGTGGCACTGTCTCGAAGGATCTGCTCCGTCCACGATTCGTGGCTCCGACCGGAAGGCAGCAAATCCTCAAACGTGTGACTATATGGGCCATGTCCCAAATCGTGCAGGAGTGCTGCGGCGAGCGCAATGAGGCTCATTTCTGGGGTGATGCGATCGTGGGCCGCCAATTCGCTCGAAAAGGCTCGCACGTGCTCCAGGTACCGACGCATCACATGGGCAGAGCCTACGGCATGGGCGAAACGTGAGTGCTCCCCTCCGGGGAACGCGAGCGAAGCCAACCCAAGCGCGCGGATCCGCCGCAACCGCTGCATTTCAGGGGTGTCGATGAGTTCCATGAGCAAACGCTCGGCATCACCGGAAAAGGAGATCAGTTGATGGACCGGATCACGCAGGATCACCGGACCAAGCCTACACGGGCTGGGATTTTTCTCCATGCTATGATCCCGCCGCGCAATCGCGTTCGCCAAGATGCTGACCTGTTCCAAGTGTAGTCACCGGTGGGACGCCCTCGGCTCGCCCCTTCCGACCACCTGCCCCGGTTGCGGGCATGCCGTGGAAGGCCCACCATCGCCACCGCCCGCACCCGTGTTCACACCGCGGAAGCTGCGACCCGCCGGAAGCGCACCACCTCCGCCTCCCCCACCCCGTGCCAAGGGCCAGGGGCCACGAACCCTGTTCGGGCTCCCGGCTCCAAATCTGGACCACCCGGCAGCGCCTCCGGCTCGCACGCTACCCGCCGCTGCCGAACTCAAATCGCCACCCAAAGGTCGACTCGAACCGCAAGGCGTCGCCCCCAAGATCGGGCCAAGTCCCGGCCTGCCCCCGGTACCTACGCTCAAGCGCGAACGCACGGATCGGCACCATCTCAACATCGACGACCTGGCGCTCGATTTGCCAAGTCCCGCGGCCATCGTCTCCGCGCCTCCGGCCACGTCGCCGCGCACAAAACAACACGCTACACGTCAGGCTCTCGCTCTAGAGCTCGCCACAGATTCGCGCACAACGCCCGATGCCGCCGAGCTCCCCGGCCTCCCCGGCCTCCCCTGCCTCCCGGACGGCGTAAACCCTCCCGACCTTCCCGACCTTCCCGCGCTCCCCGACTTTCCCGAAGCCGCGGGCCTCCCCGCGCTCCCCGACTTTCCCGAAGCCGCGGACCTCCCCGAGACCGCGGACCTCCCCAACCTTCCCGAAGTCGTGGATCTTCCCGCGCTCCCCGACCTTCCCGAAGTTGCCGATCTTCCCGAGGCCGCAGACCTTCCCGACCTCCCGGACCTTCCAGCTCTCCCCGACCTTCCGGACCTTCCCGCTCTCCCCGACCTCCCCGACCTCCCCGACCTCCCCGCGCTTCCCGACCTCCCCGACCTCCCTGGCCTCCCCGACCCGAACCGAGCCGCGTACGACGCCGAGTTGCCGATTCCGATGGAGGATGGCCTCGCGTACGAAGCCGAGCTCCCCATACCGATGGGAGATGTCGACAGTCTGGAGCTCGCACCCGTGGGCGAGATCGACCTGCCACTGCCCGACGACGCCGCCCTCCCCGTACCCGAGAAGTCCGCCCTTCCGCTGCCCGACTCTCACGGCACACCCGCAGCCGTCGCGGAGGACGATACCGGGAAGGTCGCAGCAAGGAGGGATACCCGAGCCGGAACGCAGCTCCCTGACGCATCGCACCAACAACTTCACCCGCTGCGCACCGACGATGTGGCGCCACTCGACGCGTTGGAGCTCGACCTCGACCCCGACTCGTCGCGCCCGCACCCACTCGGCGTGGCGGGTCGGGCCACCGCTCCCGAGGGCACCGCCACCGTACCTCACGCTAGCGCTGCCGCCAGCGGCTCCGAGGGGCTCACCCACGACCCAGCGCGGGTATTCGCAAGCCGCCGCGCCTCGCCGGCCCCCCGCCGCGCCCCGGCCTCCGCCTCGCTCAAACGCACCATCTTGTACAGTTGTGTCGGGCTCCTCGTCGCCGTCGTTGGCGGTGGCTTGTATTCCGCGGGGGCATTCGACACGGGTACCGACACAACCGCCGGCACAGGCCTTCGACCTACAGCACCCACGCCCGCGGCTGCCGACCATCGGGTGAAGGCCGGAGAGGTTTCTCCCGCGACCCCGCACTTCCTCGCACATCTCGACAAAGACACGCCAGCGGAATACGAGGCGGCTATGGACCGGGCCACCAAGGCCCAAAACCCCCTCGAGCAAGCCGAAGCCACGTTGTTGCAGCACCACCGCTACGGCCCCGACGCCGTACTTCTCGGGCAAGCGAGGACATGGCTCGAGCCCTACAGGCAGACCGACCATCCTTTCGTGCAACGCTTATTGGGACTCGAGGCGCTCGTCGACGGCGACCTCAGCCGCGCCGCCGGCCTCCTCGGAGGCGACCATCTTCGCACCCAGTTGTACCGCTGCTGGCTTCTTCTCCAACAAGAAAAAGCGGAAGATGCCCGCGCCCTCGCCCAGTCGGTGGTGGATCGACAAGCGAACAACCTCGCTGCCGTGCTCGCCGCCCGGCAAGCGCAAGTAGCCGTTGATCCGGACACTGGGATCGATGCCCTGCGCCAGTCCTTCGTCGCCCACCCCGACCACCCCGCCCACGCGGCCGCATTGGTTCGCGCTCTACATGATCACGGTCTGTGGTCCGAAGCGCGACGCATCGCGGCGGACATCAAATTCGATCAAAGTACGAGCGCCGAGTACCAGGCCGACTTCTTGGCGCTGCGCGCCAAAATCGAGCGGCAGCGCGGCGACTACCGCGAAGCCCAGCGCCTACTCGATCAGGCAAAAACGGTCAGCGAGCACGCTGAGGCGGCGGCCGTCGAACGCATTCGCGTCAACGTGGGAAAGCGCCAGTACAACTCGGTAACAGGCGAGCTGGATATGTTACTGCGCCAGTTCCCCAAGTCCGCCCACGTCCTGCTTGTCGCGGCTGAGGTCGCGCTGGCCAAGGGCGAAGGAGACGCGAGTTTGACCCACATCGACAAGGCCGCGACGCTCGCTCCCGATGACCCCCGAATGGACTGGCTACGGGCCAAAGTGTTTGCCATGCGGAGAGAGGTCGCCAAGGCCAGAACAGCATACACCGCAGCCCGCAAGCTCGACCCTACATTCGCCCCCGCTACGATCGACGAAGCCTCCATGCTGGCCGACTCCTTCAGCGTAGCCGAAGCTCTCGATTTCCTCCAGGAACAACGCACCGCACTCGCCCCCATCGACACAGCCCGTAGCCGACGCGCACAAGGCCACATCCTGCGAAAAAAAGCTGAGCTCCTGGTGGCTGCAGATCGCTCCGACGAAGCGCTGGAGGCCATCGCGTCCGCACGTGCGAAATACGGTTTCGACAACCAAGCCCTCCTTATGCAGGCCAAGTTACTCACCGATGCGGGGCGACGAGGCCCCGCGGACGCCGCTCTCGTCGACTTATACGAGCGCAGCGGTGGCTACCCCGGCCTCGCCTCTCCCTTGGGTCGACTATTTTTGCGACGCGGAGAGTACGACAAAATCGAGACACTTCTCGGGGAAAAGCTCGGCCACGAATCCACACCGGTGGAGCACCTCCTGATCGGCGCCCGACTGGCGCTCCATCGACAGCTCTACGATCGAGCCACAGCCTTGGTCGACCGTGTACTCAGCCGAGACCAGCTCAACGCCGAGGCGCAATTGCTCCGGGGTAAGATCTTGCTCGCAGAGGGCCACCACGCCGAGTCGTTGGCCCAGTTGCTCCAAGTGAGCAATCGTGGCGACAACCCCGAACTGGAGTTGACCATCGGGAAGGCGCTGGCTTATGCGGGCAAACCAAAGCAAGCCATGGACCGCTACGCTCGCGCGCGCAAGCTCGACCCCAGCGAACTCGAGGCCACGGCGCTATACGGCCGCGCCCTCGCCTTCCGCGGCTCCGCCAAACAAGCCGTCGCTATCCTCGAACCTCTGGTGCAACAAACCGAGGCCTTCCCCTACGCCCACCTTGCGCTCGGCCGTGCCTACAACGACCTCGGTCGCAAGGACACAGCGGTACGGCACCTGCAGTTGGCCTCACGTGCGGATTCAACGTTGTTCGACGCCTTCTATTGGGAGGGCCGTATCCAAGCCGACCGAAACAAACACGCCGAGGCCGCACGCGCGCTCGCCAAGGGCTTGGAGAAAGCCGCGGACACGGAACCCAACCGCGCCGAGGCCTACCGGATACTCGGAAAGGCACATGACACGCTGGGCAAAACCGGGCCCGCTCGCCAAGCCTACAAGGCGTATCTCGAGCTCGCCCCCCCAGGCGCCACCGGCCGCGCCGATGTCGAGAAGGCGCTATCCCGGCTGCACTGAACCACGGGGTCGAGCGGGCCCGTTCGCGTCGGCTTGAACCTGGGGAGGGTTCGGCCGCGCGGTTTTGCGGGATCCCAGAGTTCGGACGAAGCCACGGCTCGACCGGAGCGGCACGCGGTGGCCTCGCTCCCCGGCAATCGGGGTTTGCGGAGCCATTCGCGGGTGCTGGCCGACCACGCGCACGATGCGACCGAGGTCGACACGATGCTTGCTACCATGTTGCCTCTTGCGCATACTCGCCCGCCGGGAGGAGTGTCCGAGCGGTTTAAGGTGACGGACTTGAAATCCGTTGTGGCTTCACGGCCACCCAGGGTTCGAATCCCTGCTCCTCCGCTAGTTAGAGCGTTTTGAGGTGTGCGAGCCCGGGTCAAGATCCGGGCTGGTCACCCTATGGTCACCCTATGGTCACCACGCGGCGGCGTTGCGCTGCCTCGACGCGTGCGGTGTTCCGCCCGAGATCACTCCGATCCCGAGCGGCAAGCTGTGGCCTGCCGCTCGCATTCCTGAAGGTACGAGAGCACGTCTTCGCGGCGGTAGCTGACGACGGACTTCCGACGCGCACCGAGCTTGAGGTACTGCGGCCCGCTGCCTTCAAACCGCCATCGTGAAAGCGTCGCTTCGCTGACGCCGAGCATGGTCGCGACCTCGCCGCTCGACATCAAAGAACGGCTCGACCCTTGGGGCATCGGTGTGTCCGGCACATTTTGAACGTAACGGCCTGGACGCGACAAATTCAAACTGCGTAGGACGCGGCTCAAGATGCAAGGGATCGCCGTCTGCGCTTCGTCCGCCAACGCTGTGTCGGCCCGTGATCGAAAGCAGAATCTGCGGTGCGGCCAATCCAGCCGGGTCGGTGCGAGTCGACTGCTGCTTCGGGGGGCAGCGCGGACAACCCCAAGCGAAGCTGCAGCCCCCTGCACAATGCTGCGACGACCCGCTAAACCTGAGAGATGGTGCAGCAGTTCGGAAACCGCGCGAGGGACAGAGTTGGGCGGAAGGGAGTGGAGGAAGGAGCTCCAGTCGCAATTACACCCCGATCCTCCGAAGGAGGATCGGGGTGTAGAAGGGAGGAAGGAGGGGAGCGCAACCTCAGGGCGCCAATGCCCTCAGCGAGGGCGACCCGCCACAAGCGACAGTCCTCGAAGGGGGGCATTAGCGGTCGGCCCTCGACAGCCCGCCACAGCGGCGCCTGCGAACAGATTGTCTGCATAGCCCCCCCCTCACCCGGATGGGGCGAGTTCGTTCCAACTGGAGGAATGGAGCGGTGTGATCGCCGACAAGAACCTCCGCCACGCCATGGCTGCCGCTGATTCGTCCGACCCACGGCGCGGGGAGGTCGTCCTCTGGCTCGGTGGCGAGGCCCGGACCGGGCTCATCTCGTTCCGCGGCAAGCGATGCCACATCGAGGTTGAGCGACTGGCCTGGATCACCATCCAGCAAGCGGGACCACGCCCGTACGTCCGCGTCCAAGCTCGCGCCGAGACGCTTCTTCTCCGAGGCGCGCGCGACTGGATGCTGACGTGCCTCCGGCCCGTCTTGCGGCTGGTCGCCGGAGGCGCTGCCGCGGCGGGGTGGTCTCCGGACAACAACGCCGGACGAACGATCCGCTGGAAGACCTTCCGACTCGATATCGCTTGCGACCACCAAGGGCTCGACTTCGACTGGACCGACGTTCGGCAAGTAGTCGCTCGCCAACGGAGGAGAGGAATCTCGAAGGCGCCGAACGAGGAAGGATTCGAGGTCCAGGTCGAGGTCGAGAGGGTTCTCAAGCAATGCGACCGCGATCACCTGCTCGATGCGTCCGGCCGGGGGGCTGAACTGCAGACGCTTCAAGTCGGCTCACTCAAGTCCCGTACGTCGATGTCACTTCACAGAAAGGACCTCGCCGTCCGCGCCCATCATGGAGTTGCCGCCGCCGACTCGTTCTACGCGACCCTGCTCTGGGAAGACTCGCCCAGGTACGATCCAGAGGTACCGATCTGGCGAGCAGAGATGCGGTTCTCGTCGGACGGACTCGAACTCGTAGAGCGCCCCCCGCCCCGTTCGGTCGCCCGCGACACAGACGATAGTCGTCGGCTCTCCGCGTACGATCTCGGTTACCTAGTCAGCGGCGAAGGCATCTCGGTACTTTGGGAGTTTGCCACCCGGCAGATCAAGCTCCGTGCGCCCGGCACCAGTCGAGCGCGAAACAGCCTCGACCGCCGTTGGGTCGCGATTCAGAACGCAACGTTCGCCCCCCCGTTCACGGTCGAGCAAGGCCGCTCGAAACGAGCCCGCGAACGCGCGCTCACGGATCACCTCGTCGCGTTCGTGAACACAAACGCGCGCAACGTTGAACGCGCGGCGGCGCTAATGAACCGGGCGGCCGAACTCTGCAGGCCCCGCCGCCGGAAGTCGTATGCAAGCCGAGCTTCTCAACTTCTGCCGCGCAGAAGGGCTTGGGGTGCCCCCGAACGCCGAACGAGCGCGCCGCGCGGCGGCCCGGCTAGAATACCTTGGCTCCGAGACTCGGGACGCGCTCTACCACCGGGTGGATCCCATGGGCGCCCACGTGAAGCTCATGTGCGAAGTCGCCGAGGTATGCGCGGAGGATGTCGAGAACCCGCACGGCGACTGCGAGATCTTCGACGAGTTAGCCCGCCATTTGGGGAGCGAGAACGGATTCGCGGGCTGATCGACAGAGCCATGGCCGCTCGCCAGGCTGTCGCCCGTGCGGGACACGTTCGACACGGAGGTTCCCGACCGCCAGCGCGCCAAAGCGGCCTCCTGCAGGTCACTGACGCCTCTTTCCGACCATGAGTTGATCCGCGTGGGACCCCAGCGCGCGTTCTGGTTGGGACCCCAGGCAACCGTGGGGTCCCAACTTGCCCGTGGCCCCGCAGGCAGGCGAGGATCGGGTTGGCGTTGTCGGCGACAAGGGGTCCCAGGTTGGGAGCCGAATCAGACGATTCTTCGAGCCAGCGGTAGGGTGTGCGTCTTCACGACCCCCGTGACCTCATGAAGACCATGTCCACGACAGCCCTAGAACTCCTCCACGGCACCGATTCCAAGGGCCAGGTCTACGTCGAGGTTGAGTGCAACGGGCTCCCGGAACGACTTAGGGTCACGCGCGTGCCCAAGACGTATGGCGTGGAAACCGCCGGCGCCGCCCTGCGCATCCAGCTTCGGGATGAAACCGGACATCTCCGGCAGGGACCGGAGTTCGCGCTCGACTACCTGCCCGGTGTGATCGCTGCCCTGACGGCCGTTGGCCGCGAAGGGGGCTGACGCGCATCGCCAACGCGGTAGAGACCTCCGCCTGGAAGCTGCCAATGCCAGCACGAGCGAGACATCGCCGATTCGCCTCGTTGGCAGCCTGAATCCGGTCCCATTTTGGAACTACCCCGGCCCATCGGCCGATCGTCCTGCCACGATCCGAGATCGCGGTTTCGCCGATCTGCGTTGACTGCGATGGCGATTCGCGCCGAGACTAGGACCCTCGTCGGCACCAGCGCGACTCCGGTGAGCGACAGTCCCCCGCGGCAGCATGGATATCCCAGCCCCCACCGCGATTGCGACACCATCAGATACGCCCGCGACCGCCCACACGGTTGCCGTCGGGCAGCCGATCCCACCCATCGAGCGCATCCGGACTTTTAGTGATCGGCAGTGGGAGGAGTTCGTCCTTGAGTGGGCCGATTCGCTCCGCCAGCAGTACGAGGAGGTCGAGCGCTGCGGCGGGAAGGGGGACATGGGCCGAGACGTGATCGCAGCTCTCCCCGACGGCCATTGGCACAACTACCAGTGCAAGCACTACGATCACCCGCTCTACCCTGGCGATATCTGGCTTGAGATCGGAAAGCTGGTCTACTACACCGCCGAGAGGGCTTACTCGCTCCCGACGGCCTACTACTTCATCGCGCCCCATGGAGTGGGGACGTCGCTGTCGAATCTCCTTCGATCACCGGCCAAGCTCAAGGCACAGTTCAAGGAGAAATGGCGCGCCCAGTGTGAGGAGAAAATCACTTCGACTGGAAAAGTCCTTCTGACCAAGACGCTCGCGGCCCACGTCGACTCCATCGATTTCGCGATCTTCTCCCACGTCCCACCGCTGCGGATCATTGATGGCCACCGGCGGACGCCATGGCACACGCCGAGGTTCGGCGGCGGCCTGCCGGTTCGCCCCGCAGTGCCCGCTCCGCCGCCAAGACCGGCAGCCACCGAAGCGATTTACGTCGAACAGCTTTTGACGGCGTACTCGGAGCACGTGGGTGAGTCGATCCCGGCAGCAGACCATCTGGTTGGCGACCATGCCCTGCTGCGTGGCCACTTCGACGACTCTCGCTTGGAGTTCTACAGCGCCGAAGCGTTGCGCGAGTTCTCGCGCGATCAGCTACCTCCGGGAGAGTTCGAGAAGCTGCAGGATCAAGTCCAAGCGGGGATCATGGATGAGATTCGAGGCAATCACCCGGACGGGTATCGACGAGTGGTGGCCGTCGTCCGAACGGCTCGGCAGCTGCAGATCGGTGGGCACTCGCTTGCCGGGCAGCTACAGGTCCGCGACCGCGGCGGGATTTGTCACCAACTGGCCAACGACAGGAAGCTGAAATGGGTCGTCCCCTGACATTTAACGGTCCGGTCGAGACGGGCCTGCGTGCGTTGGTCCTGCTCGCAGAGACCTACCCTGCGAGCTTGGATATGGGGCGGCTTGTCGTCTTCGACTACTTGCTCGTCCATTCTGATGACCTCCAAGGCGGACCTTCCGGCCTTCATCCGAAGACGCCTCACCGCGCCGGTGAGCTACTCGTTCGTCGGGAGCTGATTCAACATGGGCTCAACCTCTACCGAAGCCGTGGCCTTGTCTCACGGCGCTTCGACAACACCGGGTTGTCGTTCTCGGCGACGGAGCGGACTGGGGGGTTTCTCGATACACTCGATGCCGGCTACACGCACCAGCTCCGTGAGAGGGCACAGTGGGTCGCGGCGGAGCTTGAGACGTTCTCGGCTGCGGATCTCCGCCACCTCGTGAATCAGAACCTCGGACGATGGGGAGCCGAGTTCGAGTTCGAGTCGGTGCTGTTCAACGAGGGGGCTGGGTGAGTCGGCCCGGTTTCCGCGTGTCGCGCCTCCGCGTTGTGGGGCCGGATGTTGAAACGGCAGAGGTCAAGTTCGCCGTCGGGCTCAACGTCATTTCGGGACCCTCCGACACCGGGAAGACGTACGTTCTCCAGTGCATCGACTTTGCCCTCGGCGCCAAGGATCCACCAAAGTCGTTTCGGGAGGCGGAGGGATACGACCGCGTCTTGCTCGCCATCACACCATGGGGATCGAGAAGTACGTTCACTATCGAGCGAAGCCTCCGGGGCGGAGATGTGCTCCTGCACGAAGGCGAGCCTGACCCTTTCAAACCGAAGGAGTCGGCGCGGAAGCTCAAGAGCAAGCACGACGCGAAGAAGGACGACAACCTTTCCGCCTTCCTTCTCGCGCTATGTGATCTTTCGGGAAAGCGTCTCAGGAGCAACGCCCGCGGCGACACGAAATCCCTGAGCTTTCGCAACCTCGCCCGGCTGACGATCATCGACGAGACGACAATCATCGCCGAACGGTCGCCGATCCACTCCGGTCGTCCAACGGACAAGACGCCGGAGTCGGCGATCTTCCGCCTGCTCCTCACCGGCGTCGATGATTCGTCGCTGGTCGCGTCGGCGGATCCGAAGCTGGAGAGAGTTCGCCGTGCAGGCCGCAGCGAAGTCCTTGAGGATCTCGCCATTCAAGCTCAGACCGAAATCGAACGCCTCGCCCTCGACCTCGACCGAGCAGGGGTCGCGGATCGAATCGGCGAGATCGACGCCGATCTGGCCGTCCTTCGGCAAGGCTTGCTGGGTGAGAAGGCACAGATCGGGGAAGTCGAGCGACTTCGGCGCTCAACGTGGCAGGAGACGCGGAAGCTGGAGTCGCGAGTCACCGTCCTCCGGGAGCTGTCCGTCCGCTTTGACCTGCTCGGAGAGCACTACGCCTCGGATCAGGCGCGCTTGGAGAGCATCGGCGAGGCGGCGGGCAGAATTGGTGAACTTCACAAAGATCGATGTCCTCTGTGCGGTGCACTTGCCGAGCACCACGACCACGGGGCCGAGCAACCCGACCTGTCGCCAGCAGACGTCGAGCAAGCGTGCCGAGCAGAGACGGAGAAGATCACCTCCCTGCAGTCTGACCTGGCTAGCACTCTTGAGAGTACGAACGCGGAAGTCGCGAGCCTGCGGGAGCAGCGGACCGAGAAATCCGTGGAACTCGCCAAGTTAGAGACCGAAATCCGCGAACGCCTGGCGCCACGAGTCGAGGAGGCTCTAGAACGGTTCAATGCGGTGCAAGCCGACAGGGACCGGCTTCTACATGCCGCATCGCTGTACGAACGCTTGGAGCAGTTTGAGGTCCTGACAGCAGAGGCGACCCAACCCGTGGCGCGGCCAGAGGCACTCCCGTCAGCCTCACTTGGAGCAGACGAGACTGAAAACTTCAGCAAGCAGGTCGAGGCCGTACTCAAGGCCTGGCACTTCCCAGAGTTGGGGCGAGTGACGTTCAGCGAGAAGGACCAGGACATTGTGATCAATGGCAGCCGACGCGCGAGCCATGGCAAGGGCGTCCGAGCAGTAACGCACGCCTCGTTCGTGCTGGGCTTGCTGAGGTATGCCGAGAAGGAGGCGCGCCCGCATCCTGGCTTCGTCGTGATCGACTCGCCGCTGGTCGTCTATCGGGCGCCCGATGATGACGAGTCCATGCCCAATGAGGTCAAGGAGGCCTTCTTCCGAGGTGCCGCGAGACAGTTCAAGAAACGGCAGGTCGTGATTCTGGAGAACGAGGAGAGGGTGTCAGATTTTTTGTGTATGAGGCAGACGGGGTCAGGAGGAGGAATGTCCTGTTTAGAGGTGGAACGAGAATGTGTAGTTTTGGGAGGGGTATTTCTTCTAGTTATGAACTCGGGGCGGGTG
>JAZGFE010000111.1:0-8278 GCA_036479215.1 Nannocystaceae bacterium
TCCCGCCGTCGGTCTCGATCACCCACGGGGCGTCATCGGTCGGGTTCTTCTCGAACTCGAAGTTCCTGTGGCGCGCGTTGGCGATTTGCGCGCTCGTCGGACGACGCAGGGGGATCATGGTGTCCCCACCGTCTACGTAGTCTCCGGGATCCATGCTCAAGTCGGTGCCGTTGTACTGCGCCACGCGAAACTCCATGAACTTGCCCACCGCCGGGTCGCCCCCCTGCCATTCATCGGGCGAGCCATCGTTATCCGTATCGACCGCCACCGGATTGTACGCACCGCTGAGAATATCGGCGATAGGAACCACGCCGTCGGTGACTTGCCCATCTTTGTGGGCGAGCACATTCACGAAATAGAGTTTGTCGCCGGGCGAAAACCCCGCAAAGTCGACCACGATATCGTAACGCTCTGCGATGCCCTGTGTCGGCAACACGCCGTTTGCGAAATACACCGTATGCTCCATCAGATTGCCGTCGTTGGCGACGAGGTGAAACGGAACCGGGGTGCCCGTTTCGTCCACAAGAGCGAGTTTGATATATCGGGACACCGATCCATTGAGGATGCGGAAACGATAACGACGTGCGCGCACATCGAAATACGGGTGGTAGAGCCAGTTTGTGAGCAACTTATCGCCCAAAAACCCGTTGACGTTGAAGGGGTTGAACCACAACTGACCGTCTTGGTCCCACGCTTTGTCGGCCAACAACAAGTTCACATCATAGTCTCGATTCCCCCAATCCGCTGCCGTTCCACTCGGGAGCCGAAGGTTGATCCCGTCTTCGAGAGCTTCGTTGCCACGGTCCACGGAGCTATAGAAGTTCGTCATGGCGACGTTGCCCTTGTAGACATTTTGGGCGGTGAAATCGAGCATATGGTCGTGAAACCAATGGGTGCTCATTGTCTCGCGCCAGTCGCCCGGAACCGCCGTGATACCACCGTTGCCATCGGGGGCACCGGCCCGCAGATCGGAACCCGCGGTGTTGATCGTATCGTGTCCGGCGAGCACCATCGGCCAATGATAGTCGTAGAATTGCCCTGGAAAAAAGAAGGCGTTGGCGAAACCATCGCTCTCAGCTGGATGATGCCCGTTGTGCTCGTGGGTCGTGATGGTGTGCAACCCAAACCCGCGATTGGCCGTCAGGTCGACCGGCAGCGCGTTGTAGTGACGAAACAAAACCGGCTCGCCGTAGCGAGTCTTGAGCAACTTCGGAGGAAATGTGCCGTCGAAGGTCCACAATGCGGTGTGGTCCTGCTCGGGAAAACTCGGGTGGAAACGAACGTCGATACCGTCTGTGGTTCCCTCCATACCGGCGACGCCAGCTGTGTTGTGGTAGAGGCCGCCACTCCCAAACTCACCATCTTGGTAGCCATGGTCTTGGTACCCGTCGCGCAACCCACGATTGGGTCGCGCCCCCGTTTGTGCGGTTTTGACGTAGACTTCGGGAAAAAATTCTTGCCAGCGCTGATGGGCCCAATCTTCCCCCGGAGGACGGCCCTCCGCCGGAGGGGAGTCCAACGGCCGACCGATGGAAGCCTCGATCTGGGCGGCCCAGGGGTTCGCCCGTGCGGTGTTCGCCAAACGAGCCGGGTAGGGACGGATCTTCTTCTTGAGGAAGTGGTCGAGAGCCGCGCTGTCAGGCGCACTCCCGGCATCCGGAGGCACGGGCAACGTCGTGCCCCCGTTGCCATTGTTCGGGTTCCCGAGGTTCTTGGGACCAAATTCCTCGAATCGCAACATCTGCTGGGAGAAGGACTGCGCGCCGTAGACGGGACTCGGCGGTCCGTTCGTCGGGATATTGTAGACCGCCACGCCGTCGCCGCGACGATCGGCCGCATCTGCGAGCACGTTCGTCAGCGCCGCATCACCGGGCGAACCGTTGGGACCGCCTTCCCACGCCCCCTCGTTCGCTGGCGCCAGGCCCTCAAGCCCGAGGCCCGACCGCACGAAGTCCCGTACCGTGTCGAGGGAATCCTCCATGATCGCGCCCTCTCCACAGGCGACCTCGCTACCTGCCAGGAGCAGGAGCCCAGACAGAACGGACACGGACCGAAAGAGTCGGCGACCACGGTTTCGACGCAACCGGGCGGCGGCGTGACCTGGGGACGACACGTACTCGTGAGCTTTTGGGGATCGTGACATGGAGTTCCTTCAGCGCGACCGCGCGTGTCTGGGGACCTGCGCGGCTAGATGTACGTGTACGTGTACGTGTACGTGTACGCGTACGCGTACGTGGACGTGGACGTGGACGTCGTGTAGGTGGACTTGTACCCTATCGCGGACCTGTACGTGTACCTGTACGTGTACGTGTACGTGTACGTGTACGTGTACGTGTACGTGTACGTGTAGCGATACGCTCACATGGACCCGTGGCCGCAAATAGCGGACGACGTGGCGTGAGCAGAAGTACGTGGTCGTAAGGGTCGATAGCTTGATAGGTTCGAGAAAAGGAGACCGCAACGGCCCGCGCCTCCGCCATCGTCGGACGCACGACACAGTCCCTGCGGACTCCGTGCTCCGGCGAAATGACGTTTATCTCCGAGCGTGGCCGCGACGGCACCCGCTGACGCGAGCGCACCGACGCGAATCACTCGCGCCGTCGGCGGAACAGATCACCTACGTTCGCTACTACGACCAGGCGCGGTCCTAGTAACAATTATGGCTCCTGAAAAGTCGGCAACTCCTGAAGAATCGGTAGGAGCGAGGACAGCCCGTACGGCAAAGTTACATGTTTTTTCGCGAAGTTCATCTTTTTTCGCGATCTTTTTTCGCCAACTCGCATGCGAGCGTCGCGCGCGCGTAGCTGGAGTGCCCTTGGCACGGGGTGGCGGCACCGATCGATCCGCAACCAATCCGCAGCGAATCCGCGGCAGGAACCTAGAGCGAGGAGGTCCAAGTGGGCAAGCCTAGAGCGAGGTCCAAGTGGGCAAGCGCGCAGTGTGGATGAGATGGTCGAGCCACAGACCCGACAACTTCTCCTGCACCGTGTTCTGACGCAACCTCTGCTCGAGGTTCCCAAAGTCCACCGCGTCAAGCATCTGGTCCTGGTTGAAACAGGAGAACACGGGGGCGACCTCGGCTCCAGTCCCAGGGTCGATCTGTTTGCAGAGACACTGGGCACAGATTTCCTTCATCATGCATTGCATCGGAGAGTTGATGCTGCCAATGGCCAGATGATCTGGCTTTAGATACGGTTTCATCGCGCCGCGGCGTGCCTCTCGGACCGCGTTCATCATGCGATCCGACCCGATCACGACCAAGCGATCGCAGCGATCGAGCGAGATCGAGCAGTCGCCGAGATCCCCTCTCGAGTAAGCGAGCATCGCCTGCACAATGTTTCCGCGAACATGCCTGTCCCTCGGACGTGACGGAGATGGAACGATCGCCGCACCCGAGTCCGTCGACCACATCACGACATCGGCCGCCTCCTCGATCTGCTCGCGCTTGAACAGATCTTCTCCGCGTTGGAACCCCGCGAAGTACAAGACCTCGTTGCCCGCATCGCGCATTGCTTTACCGATGGAGAACAGCACCGCGTTGCCCAGTCCCCCGCCAAGCAGGATAATTCGTTCACCGCGCGGGATCTCTGTGGGCGCGCCTGTGGGTCCCATGACCACCACACGTTGGCCGGGGCGGAGTAGGGCGCACAGACGCGAGCTCACGCCCAACTCGAGCACAATCATGCCGAGCAGGCCCTCGCGGTCATCCTTCCAGGCCCCGGTCAAGGCGATCCCCTCGAGCATGAGCTTGGTGCCTCGTACACGTCGCGCATCGAATTCGAAATCTTGTAGGCGATAGAACTGACCGGGTCGAAACTTACGAGCGGCTGCGGGCGCGTGGACCACCACCTCCGTGATTGTAGGCGTAAGCCGGTTGACCTCGTGCACACGTGCGTCTAGATCCACCTTGATACGCGCCACCAGCTGCTGCCATGCCCCACGTCGCCCGGCTGCAGCATCCTTCGATGCGTCAATCTGTGCCAGGCGATCCTTGAAAGAGGCGACCACATGCAGATAGCCGTGCTTGGCTGACGCCATGGCCTTGACCACATTGCCCGCGTACACCGGGTGATTGTCCCCATAGACCGTGACTCGATGGCGATGGTCATCGCTATAGGAGGTGAAAAACGCAACCCCCGTCTCGTCTCTTCCCCGAACGACCGACTCGAGGCCCTCGCTCGGGGACTCGCGATACATCTCGAAAAACCACTTCCACTGATCGAGCGCAAGCGTACCGGGGTGTTCCTTCTCGTAGATCACGTTCGGGCTGGTGCCCGCGGCAACAAGCACGCTGCGAGCGGGTAGCTCGACCTTGTGCCCCGTACCGCGCCAGCGTCCGTCTGCGTTCTTAGCCTGCCTCTCGAACAACAAGGCCCTCACGGCTCCGCTCCCGTCCAGAAGCGCCTCGAGCGGTGCGAGCGTTTCGACGAATGTGATCCCCTCTTCGAGTGCCTTGACGACTTCTTCGTGATTGAGTCGGTACGCCGGCGAATCCTCCAACGTCTTGCGGTACACCAGCTTCACACCGCCCCAGCCCCGGACCAAGCGGACGAAGTCGGGCGACTCTTCTGCTCCACGGGCACGTTCGCGCTCGGCCAAGACTTCTCGCCCATGGCGGAGCATCTCGTCGAGAAGGAGAGCCTCCTCCTGGTCAAAGCGAAGCCGGACCAGCTTCTCAGCAAACCTCCCACACAACGCCTCGTAGCGGCGGACGATCTTCTCAACCTGCACGGGATAGTAGGCCAGCGCCTCGGTAGCAGTGTCGATGCCGGTCAGGCCTCCGCCTATCACGACAACGGGCAAGGTGAGCTGAAGGTTGGCGAAGGCGTCGCGTTTGAACGCACCTGTAAGCTGCAGCGCCATCAGAAAGTCCGAGGCCTTCCTGATTCCGCGCGACAAGTTGTTCTTCATCTTCACGATCGTCGGCTTGCCCGCCCCAGTCGCTATCGCTACGTGGTCGAATCCGGCCTTCCAAGCGTCCTCAAGCTCGATCGTGCCACCGAAACGCGTGCCGCCGTGCACGACGAAATGCTCGCGCCGCAAGAGCGACAGGTAGCACAAACTGAGGAAATTTTTATCCCAGCGGACCGTAATTCCGTACTCGCTCACGCCACCGAATCCGAGCAGCACCCGCTCATCGAGCGAGCCCATGATGTCGCTGACACGCGCGATCACAGGAGGCGGATCCGAACCCTCCCCTGTGCGCACGAGATTCTCGGGCAACGGCTCGATCTTCAGCCCATCAATGCCGACCACGCCGAAACCTTCCATGCACAGATAGTGCGCGAGGGTATAGCCCGCCGGTCCCATACCCACGACCATCACGTTGATACCGTTATATGGGACCGGGTAGGGACGCTCGACCCGGAGAGGATTCCACCGAGTGAGAAGGAGGTACAATTCCGGCCCGTAGGGAAGGTCGAGGACATCGGTCAAGACGCGGGTTTCAATTTCGGGAATGTTGACCGGCTCCTGCTTCTGAAACACGCACGATTTCATGCAATCGTTGCAAATACGGTGCCCCGTGCCCGGGCACATCGGATTGTCGATCATCACCAGCGCCAGCGCGGCGAGGGGATCGCCCTCCCCGTAGAGCCGTTGCATCTCCGAAATGCGCTCCTCGAGAGGGCAGCCTTCAAGCTCGATACCCTCGCTATTGCGCAGCACCTTCAGCGTCTGTCTATGGTGCAATCCCGTGCGGCACGAATCCTTGCCACGCGCATGACAAAACAGACATTGCTCGATCTCGTTCAACACCTCGCTGGCCGTCGCGCGCGGATCTGTCAGTTTGAACCCGTCTCGTCGGCGCCGAGTAGCGGGAAGCCCCTCGAGTGCCTCCGGCAGTTCGGTGTCGGACCGCTGGTACCGTACCCGCCCGCGACTTGAATCCACCGGTCGAAGTCCTCGCAACGAACGCCAGTGGCCGAGCTCGCCGGCATCGCGGCGCAGACGCAGATCGAGCGCCAAAAGGGCGAGTACCTCCGCCACCGTCGGCTGCTGACCCGTAGCATCGGCGGTCTCGTAGGAGCTCGCGTCTGGAGCCCCCCCGGCTCGCGTGTCCGCCGAGGGCATCGCCCGCTCGCCGGGCGGGCGTACACAGAGCACCAACACGCAACCAGCGAATTGTTCCTCTTCATCACGGTCCACGCGGTCCATTCCCGGCAGAATCCGGACCCACTCCTTTGCGCGACGACGCACATCGAGCGCGTCTACGGCCTCCGGCACGGTCACTTTTTGCACGTGCGGGCGATAGAACTCTCGCGAAAGCCTGTACACCACGTTCCGACGGTCTACGAAGACGCGCCGCTCGTCGCGTTCGCGCGCGACACCGAAAAGATGCGCGATGAAGGCAGACACGTGTCGCGCAACCGCAATGAGTAGCTCACCCTCCTGCGCCCCGGACATCCGAACGCTTCCATCTTCATGTGCACGCCAGCGCCCGGCCAACTCGGGCTCGGCTTCGCCCAGTCGCAGGTCGAACGCCCGCTTGAGCTCGGCGAGGCCCGCAACCTCGTGCAAACCAGCCCAGGTACTGCCCGCAATGCCGAGATCGAGGTGCGTAGACGCCGGTCGAGGGCCGGCCGACGAGAAGTGAACTTCGCCCATAGGGCCATCACCTAAGAAAAACCGAGTCGAAGGTCAAGCTCAACAGCACCGTGCGCGACCACTGGACCGGGCCCCTCTCCGCGGCCGGTCGTCGCGAAAGCGCATGCAATCGTCGATATTCCGCACCTAGCCCGAACCCGCGCCCAATCACGACCACAACGACGGCGGCTCCACCCGGCTCGAGGATCGGGCCAGACCCGGACCCCGGGCTGGCTCCTGCGCCGCCGGAATCGGGCGGGGTGCCGGTCGAGGACACGGCGGAAGCCGCGGGACCTGTGCGCCACAGGAATGCGACCTGAGGCGTGACCGCGAGCCGCACCCTCTCGGAAAGGAGCCATGCTGCGACAGCTATCGCCGCGCGCGGCCCTTGCAGCTTGCTTTCGTCGGTGGGCAGACGCACGGGCGACGTAAACGCAACGCGCGAGTACCCAAACTCGGTGCCAACCTCCCCGCGCTCGAGAGCTCCTACGCGGCGAAAGGAACGAAGAGAAGCCTCGAGTCGATGCCAGCGAGCGGGTCGCACGACCGCTGGACCGACGCTGTCGAGGAGCACCGCGGTGAGTCCGTGGGAGCTTTCGTAGCCCACGGCTACACCCCACATTGTGCGTCGCGCACCTGAAGCGTTCAACATGAACGCGCCAGCTACCCCCGCGGCCATCGAAGTCGGAAGCGCCACCGCTGGGGTGGCTGGGTTGCGCTGTACATCGCCAGACCCGAGATCGAGCACGCCCAGAGCGGCTCGGGCCACGATACCCAACTTGCGTCGCGGCTCGCCGCTCACATCCGTCTCGGTGGCAACGGGACGGGTCGTCTGTTCCGCGGTCCCACCGACGCCGTTTCCGCGCGGCACAGATGCGGTGGTCTCAACACGTTCATGCGACGCCGCCTCAGGAGAACGCGCTGCGGCGGCCGCGGAGTCCGAGACCACCGGCGGCGGCCGAACGGCAGCCTCGACGCGCGTAGGGGTCACGAGCAGACAAGAGATCGCACATAGGCGCAGAAGATGTTCCAACATGAGCTCAGTAGCTGAGGCCGAGTGTGAGGCCGAACTCGCTCGCCCAAACGCGGTCGAGCGCGAGAAAATCGGGATAGTGGTATCGAGTCTCGGCGACCAGCGCACCCAAGGTCAGCGCGCTTGAGCCCACGCCGACCGTAGAAACGTACTCGCCACGAAGCCCAAGCTGGTGGCTGTTCATGCGAGAGAGCTCCCTGTCGTGGGTCACGTACCGCGAACCCTCCAAAGTGTCATAGCTCGGGAGGTAGAAAAACGCAGCGTTCTGGGTGTAGCCGCGATACGATAGCGAGATCAGCGAATCTGAGGTCACGGCCACACTCATGTCCACCGATCCGGTATGGGATTTGATCTTCCACGAGTCGCTATAATAGCGGTACGCCGCTCCCGTCGACCATGTCGCCCCCAGGGCAGGGCCATCGCACCGAAAGGTCAATGGTTTCGGTGACTTAGCGTGCGGACTTGCGAAGTCAACGGTTCTCGGATCACCTGAGCGTGTTCCACGCATCTGTCTCGGACCTGAAACAAACACACAGCCCGCACTTGGCGCGGAGTCGTTCGCTACGTATTTTGCGAACGTCCCCGACCCGCGCTCGGACCAGAAGGCTCACCCACTGGTCTCGATTCTGGTGCTGTCCTTGTGTGCCGTCATCTGCGGTG
>JAZGFE010000112.1:0-3574 GCA_036479215.1 Nannocystaceae bacterium
GGCGACGCGGGAACGTTTGCGACCGGGTGTGTGGTTTTCTCGCGGTCGCCCACAGAAAGAACCAACGCAGCGGTGAGATGCTGGGCGGGATATCTCGCGGCGTGTTCGAGTCTCGACCTCGTCTGCGCGTATGGGTCCGGTGTCGCTAGCGAGGGGTGAACGGCTCAAGCTGCTCATCTGCTGCTCCGCATCGCTCTAACGACGAGGTGGGTGGCCTGCGGGTGCCGCATCCGCCCCCGCGGACGCGTGGTTGGGTACACGCTCCGGCGTGCTCGAGGTTTCGCCGGACCTCAGCAGCGTCGCGCCCGGTCTGTCCCCCAGCCTCGCTAGCTTCGCGGGCCTGAAACTCCCCGCGCTGTTCAAGCAACACCGCGATGCGAGCGGGATCAACGAGTTTCCGCTTCCCGAAGTCCATCCACCACGACTCCGTAGTGAGACCGTATATCCTCGTCGAGGGAGGGAGCATCGATCGCGTTTTTCGCAAACAGCGCCGTCAGCTTCGAAATGCCAAACAGCTGGTTGGCTCTATCTGGAGCAAAACGGTGTGGCGCGTGCATCGTGCGTCCGGTAACCAAGAAAGGCACGATCTGCGGGATCACGATTGCAGGCTCAGCCTGAAGGATAAGGCCTGCGAATTTGGCCCAGCCATCAAATGGGAGGCCGTCCGGGAGGCCTGGACTGGCTTCCTGCAACCGGTCCAGACCCCAGGAGGCCTGGTGGAGAACGAACGGCGAGGCGCCGCGTAGGCTCCGGACAAGTGTCTCGCAGTCCGGAATGTCTGCGAGAGCCTGGCGCTGCGTGCATTTGATCTCCTCGATCGCGTCTCCTGATAGGACCGGGGCCCGCGGGCTCTCCGACATAGCGAATAGCCGACAGACCTCGCTCACAAACGCGAGGTTTGTCCGCGTGCACTTGCGGACGAACTTGACCAGGACAGCTTTGAGCTCGGGAGCGAACTCTTTTGGTTCGAGTGGGGACTCGCGGCTCCGCATGAACAACTGCCGCAGCCTCAAGAGACCCATTGGCGTGCCGAACTCCGTCTGGCGCCACTCGTTCGGTCTGGCCGACGCCAGTCCGTCACCGACGGCCTGAAGTAGCCGGATCAGGTCTTTGGCGTGCAGGCTGTGTCTAAATGCTACAACCTTCTCGCTCTGATGTGGATCGCGGACCATCTTCACTAGCTCGTCGCTGCTCCGTGAGCGCCACCGGGCGATTGCGCGAAGAACCTCCTGATCGCGTTCGTGTTTGGCAAGTTCGGGGACGGTGCGATATCGCTCCCAATAGTCGACGCTTTCGCAGATCGCGAAGCCCTGCGGCGCAACCAGGGCCGATTCCTCCTGTCCGCGCCACACGGGGAACAGGAAATCGAGGACAGACGCGATCTGTTTGACTCGATCCGCCGGGACCCGAGCGGAGGTCGTTGCGAGCGCGGAGGCAAGCTCTTGTTCCATTGTCGGGCGCGCCCCGGAGAAGTCCTCGGACGACTCGTCATGCGGCTTCCGAAGCTCTCGGAACCGGTCGTCGATGAATGTCAAGGCCGCGGGTTCGACGACGTGAAGCACGGACGCAAGCAGAAGATGGTCCGGGTCGATCTCACCTGCCAGCTGCTCCCAGGTGGCGTCACAGGCCCGCAGTACTTGCTTAAACGTCCTTGGCGTTGAGATCATCTCAGCGACTGCGGTGAACCATGGATCAGGATCATTCTCCCAGTAGGGTTCCAGATCCGATGACAGCCCCGTTCGATAGTGGGCGGGATCGATCAGTTCTTCAAATCTGCGCAGCCATCCAGAGCGGTGACGACGCAGCTCCGCTTTCACATCTCCAACGCGAAGCCTCGGGGGATGCTCGATGAATCGGGCCAGCTTTTCGAGATCGAAACCTCGGGACAGTGAGGTCGACATGACAACGACGCTCACCTCCGTGAGACGGTCCAGCGTGTGAAGCAGGGCACGGATCGGAGCGAGGCGCTCATCCGCGCGGGAACTCACCGGATGAGTCGGATCGGGATAAGCAAATCGCTCAAGGTCTTCTACAAACACAACGACACGGATCCCCGCTGCGAGTGCAAGACGATTGTAGCTGTCGAGGATCTGCGTGGGATCTCGTTTGCGGCCGAGCATTGTGGGGAGGGCTCCCCAAACACCCCCGACCTTCTCGATCGCCTGCGCGTACTGGTCTGGCACGCCCCGGAGTGTGGCGACGTTGACAACACTACCGAGCTCGTCGAGCAACGCCTCGAGGATCGAGGATATCACTGCCGCGGCAGACTCATAGTGCCAGACGCTTACCTGAACAGGACGGATGCTCGGGCCCGTTATTGGACGATGGTGCAACTCGTGTCGAATCAGGTTCACGATCGACGTCTTACCCGAGCCGAGCGGCCCCACGATCGCAATCGTCGGGCATTGCTCGGTCTTCTTCCATGTCCGCTCGAGTCTACGGACGATGCGAACAGCGACTTGGAAGTGCCCGAAACGATCCATTCTCGGCTCGTTGATCGGTTCGTCGTTTTGTAGCCATTTCGTCTCGGCCTCCGGTGAAGGGGCCTCCGACGCGGCTGCTCCGGTGGACTCCGCGCGTTCGTCGTCCTTCGCCTCCTTCACCTCCTTCGCCTGAGGCGGGCGGTTGCTGAGGACCCACCCGAGAGCAACGAGCAACATCGCCATGAGGACGCACGTCAGGCCCAGCCAGACGATGCAAGCGTCCTCGACCGTGAGTCCCAGGGCGGCCGGTCCCGGCTTCGTGTCGGTAAACCACCAAACGGTCACCACCAGCCACGCGCCAAACACACCTCCAAACCACGGTGGCGGCACGCTTCCCGGCCTACGCATGCCGAAGAATGCGAGCCAACGCTTCCGTCCGGCGCAGCGCGCCAGTAGAGCGGCAAGCAGCACGGCCAGCGCGCCGGCACGGATCGGACCAAGGCCTGCGACCACGCCGACGGCGGCCATGATCCACTCGTGGCCGAGGGCCACGTAGATCGAGGCGCCTACGAGGCCGGCGCCGAACGCGTGGGCCCAGCGGAGACAGCTCTCCCGTGTGCGTCGTTCCTCATAGGAACGAGTTGCTCCGCGCGTCACGACTCGGAGCCTACCTTCGATTTTCATAGACGACGGGAGCGCGCGCCAGCTGTATGACGGACGCCGTTGCGGACGGGTGTGGACTTCACACCTCCGCGCGTGCTCGACCACGATCAAGTTGTTTCGGAGCTCACGTGCTCACGGCCCGCAATCATCCGCCGACCTAAAACTTGACAACTCGACAGTGGAAAGTTCTCGGCCCCACATTCGCGCACATGACACCACATTTGCCTACGCGAGTCGTGGTGATGTGGGCGAGAAAAGCCTCACCCACATGGTCATACAAGCGCCCACAGAAACTTACGCGAGGTCGTAGATGTGTAAAGTCATATCGAGACAGCCCCCGGGCGCGCCTCGATTCGGGAGGAGTGAGCCAGAGTTCGAGTAGCGGCCCGAGGAATACTTGTAGATAGCGAAATCCCACAGGGCGTCATCCGGACGGTAGCCGAAGCGGCACAGTGGTTGCCCCGCATGATGTACGTAGCAATAGCGAC
>JAZGFE010000113.1:0-6796 GCA_036479215.1 Nannocystaceae bacterium
GTCGTTCAATGTCGGCGGCGACCGCTCGGTCCAGCGTTTCACGGAACGCAGACCTCAATGGCTTCATCCATCTGCAGAGCTCCTCCCGCTCAAACTTCCCGTCGAGAAATGCGTGCCAGTAGTCAAATACCAGCGCCGCGAGGGCCAACAGGTCTCGACCATACTTTCTCGCGAGACCCTCGCGCTCGGAGAAGTACACGAACTTGCGGATGAGGTGCGACCAGCAAATCTGGCGTAGGTACATCGACCAAAAGCTAAATATCGAGGCGCGGTCGCTGACGAGCATGCCGACGTCAACGTCGAAAAGAGGTTCAATGGTGTCACGAGAGCCATCCTTGGTGATGAAGAATGCGCTCAAGGTCTTCGTGGCGAGAACGGTGACGGAAAGAGGTTTGCCTCGACGCGTCCATGTTGTCGCGTCCGTGTATTTGACGGCGGAAGCTTGGACCATGGCATGAATCTCGTCATGGATAGGCGCAAGAGCAGCACTCGCCCGGCGCTCCATGGCGAGGACCGAGCCCAGCTGTCAGCGGCCACAATGCCAAAATGCTCAAACAGCACGCACTTGGCGCTTCTGCGGATCAGACGATATTTTCCCGTCATCAGGGCGACCGTCGCCACGACTTGTGAACCGAACGCCGAGCTGGGGATGACCTCCTTGACACTGAAGATCAGACTGCTGGTGATCGCTGTGGAGCGTCGCTCGTAGCGTTCGGCAGAGTAAGGCGGCGACCCCAGCATCAAGCGCCGCCCCCCCCGACACGGTTGCCCGGATCGTCGATTCACGATGAAGATCCCATCGATCGACCAGAGGGCGCTCAACGGGGCGGTACATGGGGAGACGAGCGAGCGCCGCATGGGGACATGCGCATGGTGCGGGCAGCGGGCATGATCGACGAGCCCGCCCGTGGCACCTTGCTGTCATGCCCGCCGCTTCTGCGCTCATACCCGCCGTTCTTGCGCTCATACCGTTGCTCTCGATCGCGCTGCCCCCGACCGTGTCGGCGAATCGGGCGAGCGTTGCCTCGGACGCCAGCGAGACGCCGCAATGGTTCGACGACGATGACGATGGCGAAAGCAACTACGTGTCGTGTCGTGTGCATCTGTACGGCGAGTGCTGGGTGTCCTACGAGGATGGGGAGTTCGACGAGGGCTGTTCTTGTTTTGGTCGAAATGAAGAGTTTGACCCCGCCGAAGATGAAGAGCCCCCTGGTGAAGAGCCTCCGTCAGAATCCGAACTCGAGCAACGGTGCGAGGAGTTGGCACGCTCCGAGTGCGAGGAGGCAGACCCGGGCCCAGCCTCGCTAGACTGTGAAAACGGTGCAGGTGCGTGCGAGATTCAAGTCGATGGGGCATATACCTGTGAATGTGCGAACGGAGACGGCGTAGACGGCTCCGGAGACTCGCTCGGCATGCTGACGGAAAAACAGATGACGCAACAGTGCGAGTGGTTGCTCGATCAGTGCGACACGGATGATGATGATGATGATGACGATGATGACGATGATGATGACGATGATGACGATGATGACGATGATGATGATGACAATGACGACGACGATGATGATGATGATGATGATGATGATGATGATGATGATGATGATGATGATGATGACGACGATGATGATGACGATGACGACGATGACGACGATGACGGCGACGGCGAGGGTGGCGAGGGTGGCGAGGGGGGCGACGGTGGCGAGGGGGGCGACGGTGGCGACGGTGGCGACGGTGACAAGAATGACGACGGTGACGACGGTGACGACGGTAACGAGGACGGTAACGAGGACGGCAAACCTGGGAGCGTGAACGATTCGGGTGTGGTCTCCCGTGGGTGCGTGATTGCACTTGCCTCCCCGTGGAGCCCACTGATTGTCTTCGCAGTGATGTTTGCGGGAGCCAGGAGGCGGCGCCGCCCGTGCGTCGAGTGATGCCGAACGTCGCGCATCCCGTGAACGTGCGTATGGCCCGGTGGAGACTCCCGTTTGCGCTCACGTGTGGGGCGTTGCCGGCGTGTTACGAGTCGCAGCGCCCGCCAGCGGGTGTAGCCGCATGCGTTGATGCGTACGACGACGACCCGGCCGAGGCGTTCGACGACCACACCGTTGGGTGTCTCAACCATATCGATGCGTACTTCGATCTCGCGGGCGCCCGTGTCGGGACGTCGGTCGTCAAATTCGACGTGATGGCGTTTTCAGAACCGTCCCGACGCCATATTCGGTTCCTCGATAGCACGTTTTATCGCCTCCATGACGAGTGGTACTACTTCCGGCTGATCAACGGCGAGCCGTTCGAGGGCGATCTGGATGCCACGCCCTACCCCGGCCGTTTCGACACGATTGAAGCCGTGTATTCATGGGCAGTGACGCAGTCAGAGTTGCCAATCGGGCTGGCCTGGTCTGGTGAACGACTCTACGCGCCGCGCTTTTACGAGCTCGCGTTTGCCGAGTCTCGATACGTCGCACCCGGCACGTTGATCCACATTCCCGACCTCGGCACCGGTAGCGATGGTTTGTGGGCGTTTGAGCTCGAGCACAGTGACGATATCCCGTACGAGGAACTGCAGGTCTATTTCGAGATGCTGGCCGAAACCGCGACGCCCGAGATCAGCGACCGCGTAAAGTGGCTGGTTCGATCCGCCGAGCAAGAGGCGTTGGCGCAGCGTATGGAACACGAGAATTTGCCCTACGCCGACCGTGTCGTTCGCTACGATGAGCTCATCGAGCCCGGTGAGACAGAGATCTACAATCCAGGCATCACGGCCGGTCGGATCAAGATCATCCGCGCGGGGGAGTTGTTGACGGTTGATCGCGATGACCACATCCTCGTACTCGAGCACGTGCCAGATGCTTTGCCGCCCGCACACGCCCTGATCACGAGCGCGCCACAAACACCGTTGGCGCATATCAACTTGCTTGCGCGCAGTCGAGGCATTCCAAATGCCTCCGTCGGCGGCATCGCCCATGACCCCGCTATCGATGCGCTCGCCCGGGTGTCGGCCCGTGTTGCCGTGCTGGCCGAGCCGGGGGCGCCATTGCAAATCGTTGCGCTGACCAACGAGGAGTATGCTCACTGGTCATCTCTGCGAGAAGTCTCGCCCAAGTCGGTGCCGCCCGTCGACTTTCCAGCGGCACCGAGCGGGCTCGACTTGAGCTTTCTCAACCCGGTAGAGGCGAATGATCTCCGACCGCTTATCGGAGGAAAAGCAGCCGGTATGGTGACGTTGCTCGCCACGCCCGATGTCGAGACGCCGGCCCGCCCATTTGTCATTACTGCGCGACCTTACGCCGAGCACGTTTTCGAATTTTTGCCCGATCTCAAAGCCGTGTTGAGTTCCCGGCAGTTTCGGGTCGTGCGTCATCGAAGCCTGCGCTATCTCGTCCTTGAGGGGGAAGCGGCGTACGACGCACGCTATCCCAGCGCGGTTGCCCAGCGGGAAAAGGAAGAGTTGCTCACCGATTCGTTCGCGCTACCCTTGGCCCGAATTGTCGCTCGCGGTGGGCTTCGTGCCCTGGTCGCCGACAAGCCGATCGATCCCCAGACGTTGGCCATGATCGAAGACAGGCTGCGCGGGCAGTTCGGGTCGTTCACATCGAGGCAGGCGCTCCGGTTTCGTAGCTCGAGCAGCGTAGAGGATATTGATGGCTTCAACGGCGCCGGCTTGTACGCGTCGCATAGTGGTTTTCTCGACCCAAGCGAGCAACCCGATCCAAACGATCGGTCGCGCACCGCTTCCGCTGCGATTCGATCCGTTTGGGCGTCGTACTGGGGGGCGGAGGCGTTCGAAGAGCGCATGCTCGCCAAGGTCGATCATCTCAGCGGAAATATGGCAGTGTTGGTGCACGCCCGGTTCGACAATGATTTTGAGTTTGCCAACGGTGTCGTCACGCTCACCCGGTTCCCAGGCGGACCGGGTCGTCGCTACGTCTTGGAGATCAACGCACAGCGCGGCAATGTGAGCGTGACGAATCCGGATTCGAAGCACTTTCCCGAGGTGGTGCGCGTGGTTGCCAACGGGGATGACATCGAAAAAATTGAGCGTGTGCAGTTCTCCACCGTGCCGCCAGCGAATGCCCCTGTGCTCAGTGACGCGGAAATACGGAGCATGCTTGCGCAGACGCAACGGGTCAGTGATGCCTGGCTCGATGCCGCCAACGTTTCTTGGCCCGACAAGCAGGCCCAACGGGCGGTCGTTCTCGATTTCGAGTTTCGTCGCATGGGTGGCGGCTGGCCGATGGACGACACAGTGAAGAACGCCGGCGAACGTATTGTCACCAAGCAAGCTCGCACGTTGGACCCCGACACGAGTCGGCTTCCGACCGAGGTCGTCGACCTCGCGTTTCCGCGGGATGTTCTGGCCCGGGCCGTAAAAGTGGAACGTCGTACCTGCGAGACGAGTCACTTTGTTGTGACCGTCGACGAGGCGCTCACCGACCCCTTCGTGGCTCCCGACCTTGGCCATGCCGAAACGCCGTTTGTGGCACAGGTTGCGGTTACGCCCACTGTCGATCTCCCCGGCGTTGACTGGCAGATAGGTGAGACGGTGCTAACCTCTCACCTCGACTACGTTGCGGTCGACCACACACCTGATTCGTCACCCTGGTCGTTGGCCATTCGGCTTAGCGACGAAGCCAGTGCAACGCTGGGCATTCGGCGGTTGGCCTGGGATGACGCTGGCTCGTGGGAGCTCACAACGAACGACGGCGACTCGCTCGACGGCCTGGTTGGCAACTGCACAACCGAACTCCACTACGCCGCCCCAGACCTCTACCTGCGTGAGATCATCGACCGTGACGCGGCCGATGGCTAGCAAGTCTCCAGATTGAACTCCACTGATCTGCAGCCGCGATGTGGCCGAGCCTCGTCTTGGCTGGTGGAAGACAGACATGCTCAGCAAGTACGGGGGACAAGCTGCTCTTGCCCGTGTTTCCCCGCGCACGGCGCTGTGGGGCCGCGTATGAAGCGGCACGCGAGCCCGCAATGCGCGTCGACGCGGCCTGCACGTCACGCGCCACGGCAGAGCGCGTGCCTCCGCTTTTCCGCGACGCAGCGTGTCACACCGCACGCGTGACATATGCGGGTGTCGGGCACAGCGCGCAACGAAGCCGCGGGCTGTGGCCGCGCACGGCTTCGCGTGAGGGAACGGGCAACCCAGGGTCAGTGGATACCAACTTCTTTCGCCGAGACCGTGAGTGCGGTTGCATGCGCACGCGGTTGAGCTGCTTGGCGTGGACGACACGCCTGCGATCGCGGGCAGAATTCGCTCTCCCCGTTCGCGTCGCCGGGCCACAGATGTGCGCGCTCGATGTCTCCAAGCAATCCGTGTAGAATTGCGTCTGATCGCTGTCAGTGGCGCCGACGAGTCGCCTCGGATGGCGCGCGACACGCAGGAACGGGTCATGGGCACGGCAACGGCATCGGAGACACAGTTGCTCCCAGAGCGAGGGGACGTCTACTTTTCAGCTGATGTTGAAACGGACGGACCAATTCCGGGTCCCTACTCGATGTTGAGCTTCGCGCTCGTGCCCGCGGGAGCTTTCGACGGTCAGGTTTTCCAGCGGCCAGTCGCGGATGGCGGGGTGTTCTATGCCCAGCTTCGTCCGATTTCGGACCAGTTCGAACACGAAGCACTTGCGGTCAATGGCCTTGACCGTGAAGCCTTGATCGACGAAGGAACGGACCCCGCGCAAGCGATGCAGGATGCGGCCCGCTGGATTTCGGCGCGCTGCGGTGGAGGCAAACCGGTGCTGGTCGCATACCCGTTGAGTTTCGACTGGTCTTGGCTCTACTGGTATTTCGTCCGTTTTCTGGGCCATTCCCCGTTCAAGCACTCCCACTGCTTCGACGTAAAAACTGCGGTCGCCGTGAAGTGCGGGATCCCGGTGGCAGCAGCGGGCCGAAAGGGCCTGCCCGAAAAACTGCAGGCACGGCGAGTCCATACACATCATGCTGTCGATGACGCCATCGCACAGGCCGAGATCTTTGCCAATGTCTTCGAGTACCAGCGCCCGGACGAAGCGTCGTGAACGACATCTTCGACCAGAGGCGCAAGCGCACGGACAACATCCTCGCGCTTTTGACCCGGAGTCTCCGAGACACCCTCGGAAATCGATACGATGACTTCATCGGCAACCACACTTTTATCTACGCGACGGGCTCCTGCGGCCGCGGTGAGATGGGCAAGGGAAGCGACCTCGATGCGTATGTCGTGAGCGACGCGGCGGACCTAGGCAAGGACTGCAAGGTTCTCCAAGAGGCCATCAAGCGAGCGAACACTGCTGCCAACCTCCCGCCACTTGATGGTGATGGGAAGCATATCAAGGCGATCGCCGCGAGCGAGCTCATCGACCGGCTTGGCGCCCCCGAAGACGACACTTCGGAGGACGGAGTCTTCACCAAGCGAATGTTGCTGCTGCTTGAGAGCCGGGTGATTCTCGGAGAACCCGCCTATGATCAGGTTATCGAGAAGGTCATCAAGGCGTACTGGAAAAACGAGGAGCTTCATCGGGCGAACTACCAGCCGTTCGTCCTAGTCAACGATATCGTTCGTTGGTGGCGCATCGTGTTGCTCAATCACGAATCGAGGGTGTCAGATTTTTTGTGTATGAGGCAGACGGGGTCAGGAGGAGGAATGTTTTGTTTAGAGGTGGAGCGAGGCTGTGGAGCGAGAATGTGTAGTTTTGGGAGGGGTATTTCTTCTAGTTATGAACTCGGGGCGGGTGGGAGACACGTCGTCTCCGTGACGCCGGCAGAAGCTGTGGTGGAGGCCGGCGGCAGCGAGGAGCTTGGCGGGCAT
>JAZGFE010000114.1:0-7500 GCA_036479215.1 Nannocystaceae bacterium
CACGTTCGTCCAATGAACCACGTAGTTGACCGAACTGATCACTGATTTCGGCGGTTGTCTTGTGCACTTGCCGCAACCTGATCCTCTCAATTCGAAAAGTCAAGTTATTTTTATACGGCCCCTTAGGTTGTGGTCGAATGAGAGCAAATGAATGTTGGGTCGAAGACCCTCGCCGATTGTATGCGCACTGAGGTTGAGCACAGGAGCGACGAGGCCTTGTGACAGGATCGATGAATCGTTCGCGAAGATTTGATCCGCGCTCGGACTCCCGCTGACCTCCGCTCCTTCCTGCGGCGTTGTGCGGGCATCGCCCGACATGAAGTGCAGTTGCGATGCCACGTGGGGGTCTCCAACGGGTCGAAGAATCGGGAGCCCGTGGATGAGGGTCGTGTGCTGGCGAATGGGATCCAAGAACGCGGACTGTGCCCCGTACTCGAACATCGACGCGTCCCCAGTGCCGAGCGTAACGTCGCGTCCGCCCGCCGGCAGCCACACTGAGCGCCACACGACGTTCGGCATGTACACGATCAAGATCCGTTTCGGCGATTCTCCGGCGGCGATAGCTTCGCTCGGAGCGAGGATATTGGCGAAAGGCAACGCAACTCCCGCACGACTGGCGAGCTCGAGGAACCGGCGACGACTACGTTGTGGGCAAGGGCTGGACATTAGTCGGTCTCCGTGGCTCGGTAACGAAAGATGTTGCTGCGCACGAGCAACGGAACGAGGTCGTGGAGGCGGGCCCCATCACCGTACCAGGGAGAGACGACTTGCTCGATCGAGCACGCTTCCCGACGCCGCAACTGGCGGCCCACAGCGTGCCCAGCTAGATGAGTGGCGACGCACGCCGCCACTCGCTCACTGTTGGCGAGCCGTTCACTAAGCTCGTTGGCGTCGGCAAAGTCGCCGTCGACGTCCGTACCGACGAGCGAGCCAGACGGGTCCGCCGGCGCACCATCGCGCTCGGGCACCCAGCCTCCGATAACATCGAAATTTTCGAATCCGAGCCCGAGCGGATCGATGGTCGCGTGACACGAACTGCAAAGCGCTTTGCTGGCCCGCAGCTCACTCATCTCGCGTTCGGTGAGGTCGGCTTGCAAGATGTCCTCGATCTCGTCTTGTAGGTCCGCTGGCGGGCTGGGAATTTCGGTGCAAAGATAATGCTTCGCCATGAATAGGCCGCGATGCACTGAACGCGAGCCCGTGGGCATTCCCATCAGTGTTGCCGCTCGCGTGAGAATGCCGGACCTCTGGTCTTCGGGGAGCACTGCCCACTGGGCGTTTTCTATCCCCGGCACTCCGTAGAGCGCCGCGAGCTCCGGGTCGAGCCACGCCTCGTTGGATAGGAGTAAATCCGAAAATGAAGACGTTCCCCAGACCAGCTGCGCGACAAATCGGTCGATCTCGGTATCCATGCTCCGTCGAAGGTCGTCGCTGAGCTCGCCGGCCACATCGGGATCGCGCTCTGCCGTGAGAGACGCGTCGGCCCTGAGTACACGCAGGAACAGGCGCGTCACATGCTGCTGTACATCGGGGCGAGCAGCGAGTCGGTCGATCTGATCAAGAATCTGGGCGGAGGTTTCCAACTTACCGGTTTCAGCGGCCGACCACAGGGCCTCATCGGGACCCGAGTCGAGGAAGAAGAACGAGAGCGCCGATGCGACCTCAAACCCGGTGAGAAGCACAGCCCCAGCTGATGGGGAAAAATCGGAAGCCGCGTCCACTCCGAGCTCACTGCGATAGAGAAAACTGGGCGCGGACAAGACGCCTTGGACGATCAGCTGGATGCCATCTTCGAACGAGTCTTGGGCGCCAGACTCGTACAATGCCACCAGCGCGGTGCGCTCTTCGTCCGTGAGCGGCTGGCGGAAAGCCCGAGGGCCGAGGCTGTCGATGAATTCCACAGCGCAGGTTCGCTGCGCCGCGGCATCGGCGGGAACATCCCCGCACGGGAGGTAGGTCCCGGCGTGCTCGACAACGAATCTCGCCGCCTCCTTCCCGGCATTCCAGTACTGGAGCGCGAGCTCATCTCGCACAATAAAATCCTCCGTGTCCTCAATGGGTGCGAGCGCTGCCCCGGGCGAAACCACCGGCTCGGGATCGAGGCCGGGAAACAGCTCCGATAGGAGCTTTACGTATTGGGCATCGGTGATCTTGCGGACTCTTGCCGGCACCAGTTCCGGATCCTCACACGCGTCCTGATCGACCTCGGGTCCGTCGGTCGGCGAGCCCGGATTGTCCGAATCCGTCGGGTCGTCGCTGCTGCCCTCGCTGCCCTCGCTGCCCTCGGAGCCCTCGCCATCTGATGCGCCACTCGAGATCTCTTGGCCAGTGGACACGTCGCCGTCCGCCGGATTCGCGTCGCCGCGCGGGTCCAGAGACTTGCACGAGGCACCCACCACCAAGAACACAATCGTCGTCCGAACCCTGCGACTGTTCACGTTTACCTGATAGCAGATCACGAACCACCCGCTAGGAAAACGATATCGCGGGGCTCCCGCCGATCGCCACACGCGTTTCGGATGCAAATGTACAGCCGTCAGTCGGCCAACAATGCGGGCACTCCGAAGCGCCACCGCGGGCTTCGCAGGGACTATTCATGTTCATCGCGTAGCCGCATATCCCACCCAAGGCCAACCTGTGCCGCCTCAACGGGATCGCCAGGTACCAGATAGGGGGGAAACGCTGAGAAAATTCACATCCTTGCCGGGAGAGCTCACGATGGGAGGCCGAACGCGCAGCACGCCAGGCGGCCTCACGATTTCGACATGCTCCGCCACCGCGACGTGCGCGCGGGCGTCCAAGCCCACGGGAGGCTCGACCTGATGGTCATCGTTGGGCTCAGCGGACGTGGTGCGCTCGCGGTGGTGCTCCACCTGCTGGCTGGCCAAACTTAGACCGCGCTTGAGGGCCACTTGGCAAGCGGAGGGATGGGGCAGTCGAGCATCGTCGCGACCGCGCGAAGGGCTTGCGCCTCGCTGGCGCTCACGTGTCCGTCATGGGCGGCGCATTCGCAGCAGGCCGCCAGGAGCTCCCTTTTGCGCGTGGGAATCAAGGGCCCGCAGGCGAGGATGGCGTGATGCAGCGCGTTGAGATCGAGTCGCTTCGGGAGGGGTGCCGGAGCCAGGGCGAGGCTGGACAGCGCGGCGTTCAGTGCCTTCTGTTGACGATCGGGATCCATGCCCGAGGCACGACAAAAAATTCCCAAAAGGGACACCAGCTCCACCCGAAGGGGCGCAAAACTGCGACAGATTCGGTACACCGTGCGGGCTCGTTCGTCTGGAGGGAGGAGCTGATGCCGCACGATCGCAAGCAGTGACCATTCGAATACGCTGAGGCATCGATCCGCGGTGGCGATGGCAAGGAGGCACGCCTGAAGTTTTGCTTGGTGTTCGGGGGGACTTTGGCGCATCGCAGGGAGGGCGAGCTCCACGATCGCCAGTGCTTTGGCCGCGCAGGTCGTCGCGCAGGTCCGAGCCCTCGTAGTGTCACGGGCGTGAAAAATTTCCACCTCGGTGCCGGAGCAGCGACGTTGTCTCGCGGTGCGCCCACCCGCATCGAAGGCCGTCAGGAGCAGCAAGAAGAAAGAGGCACGGAAGCGGGTCGAGCTGCCGAAGACGGTGCGGGAGGATCACTGGCCGTTCCCGGCCCCTCGCCTACCCGCCGCTCGTTGCGGTCCCGCCTGTCCCATCTCCATCTCCATCTCCATCTCCATCTCCATCTCCATCTCCATCTCCATCTCCATCTCCATCTCCATCTCCGCCCGGGTCCGAACCGTCCGAGTCGCATTCCGAGCCATTCAACCCGCCCATGCCGAACGATGACGGGGTGCAAGCCTGCCCCGCCGGACAATCCTCGGCAACACCGGGGCGGCAATCCCCGCATAGGGCGATGGGTTGCCCGCCGGGTCCGTTCAGCTCCACACAAAAGCCCGTGCAAGCATCGTCTCCACCGTTCGCTAGGTTGCAAAGCGAGTTGTCGGGGATCGAACCGGGTGCGACGCACTCAAGGTACCGCCCACCACCACCACCAGCACCACCACCACCCGAGGCATGGTGCTGACAGAGGGTATCCGGCGCTTCTGTGCAATCTCCACTCGTTTTGCACTCGCTACAGTACGCACGCCCCCCAAACGCCTCCGCGCAAAACAGCCCCTCCGCGCAAGCAGCCTCGTCCTCGCAGCTCTCGCCGAGCTCCCCCTCCGTGCAGACAAACCACCCGATATCTCGATCGTAGGAGCAATTGCGACCTGCGCCGCTGTTCTGACACTCTTGATCCTCCAGACACTCGGAACAAACACCGCCTTGTTGACCGCGGCGGGCGCATTTTCCACTCTCGCACTGTGCATGATCGCTGCAGTCGTCTCCGAGCGGACGCAGTGCCTCCTCGGCATCGTCGTCCCCCCCATCGCCTTCCCCCGGCTCGTCGTCCCCCGGCTCGTCGTCCCCCGGCTCGTCGTCTCCCGCGTCGTCCCCAGGCTCGTCATCCCCGGCGTCGCCGTCTCCCGCGTCGCCATCCGCGTCACCGTCCGCGTCACCGTCCGCGTCACCCCCCTGACTCCCCGTCCCCGCAGTTATCCCCTCCCTTGTCGTCACCAAGCTCGGTCTCGCTGTCGTCCGAACCGCAGGAACCCAGGAGGCCGAGCCCCACGAGACCGGACAACAGGCCACCCGAGATCATGATGGTCGAAAAGCGTGTGGTGGATCGTGTGTATCGCATCGTGTTTTGCCCCGTGATGTGTGGCGCTGGAGGGTGCGTCCCACACAGCGAAAGTCGAGGCGCCACCTTAGCGACTCCGCGCGGCAGCGACGTGGGTAAGCCGTAAACCAGCCGTAAAGCGGGGCGTCCGCGGGCCACGAACGAGAGGCGGCGTACGGTGCCAACAGCGAAGAACGAGGCGACGACACTGCACACCCGACGAGGCTCCTCCATTCCCACGCCCCCACAAGGCTGCGCGTAGCGCGCCCCCCCCCCCCTTCTCCGGCCGCCATCGGCCGACCCGCGTACGGCTTCGGCACCCGCAACAGCGCCGGCTACCGGCGTTTGCTACCCTCGTACGCGTGGCCCATCACCCCGCGCTCGCTCCTTTCACCGCTCTCACCGCCGCAGTGCTCGGTTCGAGCGCCTGCTACTACTCGACAGTGGACTTTTCCCACGGCTCTGGAACCGAAGTCACCGACACGATCGAGGTGGGCGAAGCCGACCTGGCCCAGTTTCCAGGTTTTTCGTGGGTTGTCCCGCAGGTACTCGCTGGCATGCCGACGCCCGCCGGAGGACATGGCCTTCTGAGCAACTTCGCGTTTCTAGCGGATCACGGTATCGACACGCTCGTCTCCCTCACTCCGTACCCGCCCGAAGCCGCGGTCGTGGAAGCGTACGGCATGCAGCTGCTGCACTTTCCGGTCGCCGATTTCGCCGCCCCTACGCAAGACCAACTGCGAAGCTTCGTCTCTTCTACGCAGCGCTCGGTCGCGCAGCAGTCGGCGGTCGCCGTGCACTGTATGGCGGGCAGGGGGCGTACGGGGACCTTCCTTGCCGCCTACTTCGTAGGAGAGGGCATGAGCGCCGACCAAGCACTTGCGCACGTGCGAGCGCTTCGACCCGGGTCGGTCGAGTCCCTCGTCCAGGAGGAGGCGGTACGACTCTTTTTCCAGTCGTTACGTCCCCCTCGCTGCATCCACACCACCAGCCGCTGCGATGCGGCGACCGATCACCTCTAGCAACCTCCACTTCCGCCCCCCCGCACGAGCCGAAGCCCTTCGACTCCCGCGCCCGCGTGATCGAGACCCCTTCGCCCTCCCACGGCGGTGGCCCTTTCGCCCCCGCACAAAGCAGTGGCGAACCGTCGGGAGCCATGTCGCCTATCGCTCGACATGTTCGGTGCGCGCTAGTTCTCCTTCCTGCGCTGGTTCTCCTTTCTGCGCTGGTTCTCCTTTCTGCGCTGGTTCTTCCTCTTGCCGTCGTTCTTCCTTTTGCCGTCGTCCTCTTTCTTCGGCCACACGCACATCCGCCCGACGTCGTTTCGTCTTGGCAGCCGTCGCGCGTCGTTTCGGTGCCCGCAAGTCCGACGCGATGGCGAGGGCTTCTAGGCGCGCTCCGAGCTCTTCGTTGTCCTGTGCAAACACCCGGGCGTAGCTGAGAGCCAGGCGCGCGTGGCGAACGAGTTCGTCGCGCGCGACGGTCAGCTCGGCCTCCGCTGCCGCCAACTGTACGCGCCCGCTAGCGACAGCCGCGGCGCACGCCTCCACGATGCCGTGTCTCTCCTTCAATGTGCTGGCATCCACACCAGGGAAACTCGCCTCCCCCAAATCGTGCTCGAACGCGTGGATGAGGTCCGCGATCGCGGCGGGGACAACCTGTGGCTCGGTAGGATTCATAGCTGTATATTTGTCCAGTATACCCGTGCGCCCATCCTGTCAAGCCGCGCCTACGCTCCGCTGGCAGATCCACCTCGTATGGGCTACTCAGTGCGCGAGATGCCTCTCGCCCCCCGCATCCCCCCGGCCCCCGATCTTTTTGGCCGCCGCCCCTACTGGGCGAGACGCTTCGGTATCGCGCCCGTGTTGCCCACCACCCGAGAGGAGATGGAGACGCTCGGATGGGATAGCTGCGATGTGATCGTCGTCACTGGGGATGCCTACGTCGATCACCCCAGCTTCGGCATGGCCATCATCGGCCGCCTGTTGGAAGCCCAGGGGTTTCGCGTCGGCATCCTACCCCAGCCCGGCTGGCACACACGCGCGCCGTTTGAAGCGCTGGGTCGACCGAATCTATTTTTCGGCGTGACGGCTGGAAATATGGACTCGATGGTCAACCGCTACACCAGCGACCGGAAAATCCGCCACGACGATGCATACACACCGGGTGCAGAAGCGGGCCGACGCCCCGATCGATCCGTCGTCGTGTACGCCCAACGCTGCCGCGAAGCTTTCGACGATGTCCCTGTCATCATAGGCGGAATCGAAGCGAGCTTGCGGCGCATCGCTCACTATGACTACTGGTCCGACCGCGTGCAGCGATCGATCTTGCTCGATAGCAACGCCGACATGCTCGTCTACGGAAACGCAGAGCGCCAGATCGTCGAGATCGCGCACCGGCTGGCCGCGGGCGAGGCCATGGAGGAGATCACCGACCTACGGGGAACGGCCTTCATAGCCCGAACCGGGCGTCCGGGCTTCGAAGAGATCGATTCGACCCGTATCGACCGGCCAGGCCCCACAACCCGACCGCCAGATCCATACGCGAACGACCAGGCCGGATCGTCGTTCGCACCGTGCAAGAACGATCCTCTCGCCCGTGACGAATCACTGGTGCAAATTCAAGATCGCCAACGCTCCCCGTCGCGCGAGCACAGCGTCATCCGCTTACCCCCCTTCGAGATCGTACGCGACAACAAGATGCTCTACGCTCATGCCTCGCGCGTGCTCCACCTTGAGGCGAATCCCGGAAATGCGCGCGCGATCGTGCAGCGACACGGAGCTCGGGACTTGTGGATCAACCCAC
>JAZGFE010000114.1:12500-57415 GCA_036479215.1 Nannocystaceae bacterium
CTAAACCGCCCCCCGCCCCCTTGCCAACACGGCGCACCACGGTACCCTCGTTGCCACCCGAAGCGTTGCTGAGGCGCAATTCGAGGCAGGAGAAGACCATGAGTTTCGAACTTCCCAAGCTCCCCTACGCAAAAGACGCCCTCGCGCCGCATATGAGCGCCGAGACTTTTGACTACCACTACGGCAAACACCACAACGCCTACGTCACCAAGCTCAACGCGGCCGTCCAAGGTACAACAAACGCGAACAAGAGTCTGGAAGACATCATCACGTCCTCCAACGGAGGGCTATTCAACAATGCCGCGCAGCATTGGAATCACAGTTTTTTTTGGAACTGCCTCAAGCCCGGTGGCGGCGGTGAGCCATCGGGCGACCTGGCAGCGGCCATCACCCGAGACTTCGGGTCCTACGCCGCATTCAAAGAACAGTTCGCCAACAAGGCCGCCACGCAGTTCGGCTCGGGTTGGGCGTGGCTGGTATCGAACGCCGGCAAACTGGAGATCACCAGCACAGCCAACGCCGACCTCCCGCTCGCCCACGGTCAACATGCTCTGCTGACCATCGACGTGTGGGAGCACGCCTACTACATCGACTACCGCAACGCTCGACCCAGCTTTATCGCAAAGGTGATCGACAACCTGATCAACTGGGACTTCGTGGCCCAAAACCTATCGTCCGCTCCCTGATCCCCACGTCGGCCATTCTCTGACGAAAGCCCGGACCCATCCGGGCTTTCGTCGTTGGAGGAGGCGACACGAGTCGTCTGTGCTTTCCTCGGTCGCCAACATCCCCCGCGCGGTGAGGTGCCCGTATCCACGACCGAGGTGTTCCGCCGCTCGATACGCAGTCGGTCGCGGCGATGGCGGTCGTACAACACGTTGCGTGCGATCGCGAACAGAAAACCGCGAACACTACCCTCACCGCGGAACGAATTCCGTCCTTGGAGACACTGCAACACCGTCTCTCGAATCAGGTCGTCGACGCCCGCATGCACTTTGTTCCGAAAAAACCAGTGCGAAGCTGCGAAGTGGCAGCGACAGAAGGAGCGTGCCCGCGGTCGTATCGCCCGTTCGCCAGGCGTCGAGATCGTGCTCAGCGGCAGCAGACACCAGCCGATGGTAGCATCGCTTCGCGCCGTGCCCGAGCCACCGAGAGATGCGAAACCAGGCTCAGGGAGCCCAGCGGCTCCCCAGACCCGTGTCCGCGCGGTTCGCCGCAAGGACGAGTTACCGCTGCAGACCACCACCGAGTTCGGCCCCCTGGACGAATCGGGCGAGCTCTCCCCACGATGCGTGTTGGCTTCGGTCGAACACAAGCTCTTCGGCACGGAGCCCAATGTCACCATCGGGCGCTATCGTGTGTTGCGCGTCCTCGGTGTGGGCGGGATGGGCGTGGTGTACGAAGCACACGACCCCGAATTGGACCGCAAGGTAGCCATCAAAGTCTTGCACGCCGACGCCACCGAGTCCGGTGAAACGGCATCCCGGCGACTGCGCCGCGAGGCCCAGGCGATGGCGAAGTTGAGCCACCCGAATCTCGTCCCCGTATTCGACGTCGGTACCTGCCAAGGTCGGGTCTACCTCGCCATGGAACACGTCTCCGGCGAAACACTACGCGAGCACCTCGAACGACCCGGTTCGCATTGGACCGCGGTGGTCGACTTGTTCCTCCACGCCGGAGCCGGACTCGCGGCGGCCCACGATGCTGGCATCGTCCATCGAGACTTCAAACCCGACAATGTATTGCTCGGCCGTGACGGCCGACCGCGGGTGCTCGACTTCGGCCTGGCTTACTACGGTGACGACCCGGCCGAGCATGACGCTGCTGCAGACACCAGTACTGCCAACCTCGATCCGCGAAACCCGACGCTCAACATGCGGCTGACACGGTCTGGCGCGATGCTGGGCACGCCAGCGTACATGGCGCCCGAGCAGCTCCGTGGAGACCCGGTCGATGCCCGCAGCGATCAGTTCAGTTTCTGCGTGTCGCTATGGCGGGCGCTGTACGAGAAGGCTCCATTCGCCGGCCCTACAATCCCGGTGTTGGCAGACAACGTGCTGACTGGAAACCTGGCCGCGCCGCCGCGCAAGACCCGGGTCCCGCGCAAGATCCAGCGCATCCTCGCCCGCGGACTGTCGACCGATCCGCGCTCACGCTACGCCTCCATGTCGGACCTGCTCGCCACGCTCGAGCCGGCTCGCCGCCTCCGACGTCGACAAGCGACGGTGGCGACGCTCCTGGGCGGCGCGGTGGCGATCGCGGGAGCCGCGGCGTTGGTGGTGCACCAACCCGCGGCCACGGGGATCTGCGCCGACGGTGCGCGTCAGGTCAACAGCGTGTGGCCGTCCCGCCGTAGCGGCACCCTCCGAGAAGCGTTTCGTCGCGCCGGCGCAGCAAAAACCTTCGCCGAACTGCACACAAGTATGAGCACAAGCACGTCGCGTTGGAAGCAGATCCAGCAAGCGACCTGCCAGCCCCCGCTGGGGAAGCCGCCGGATTTCTTGCACGAGAGGTTGTCCTGTCTGCAGGCTCGTCTCGCGGAACTCCAGAGTTTCGCCAGCATTTTGGCGCAAGCGCCAGCGGAATTCGCCGGCCGGGCGGCCGCCGTAGCCGAGGCGGCACAACGACTAGCTGTCATGGAACGATGTGACGACCCCGTCGCCCTCCGGGCCGCACCGCCTCCCCCAACGAGCCAGAAGACACGTCACGACGTACAGCGCTTCCGGGTCGAACTCGCGGCAGCACGGGCTTCCTATCGTGCGGGTCGGCGGCAAGCCGCCCTCGACACCACCGAGGAGATTCGCCGGCGTGCAGAGCATATGGACTACCCGCCGCTACGCGCCGAAGTGTTGACTCTGCTCGGGAAGATCCACACCGACGCACAAGAACACGCACTGGCCGAACAACTTCTCACCGCCGCCGTCGACCTTGCCGAGGCTTCCGGTCACGACCGGGTCATCGTGACCGCGAGCACGGTGCTCGCCCGCTTGACCGGTTTTCAGCGAGGAGACCTCACGACCGCGCGTATGTGGGCAAGAAGAGCTGCCTCCGCCATCGCACATATGGGCGGCGATGACGGGCTGATGCGAGCATTGCACGTGGCGCTCAGTCGCGCACTCATGACACGCGGACAACTCGACGAGGCACTCAGCGAGATCGAACTCGCCAACCCCTACGGTACGGATCCCACCCCCATCGTTCGCGCACAGCATGGGCTCGTGTTGACCCTCCTCGGCCGCTACGCCCTGGCCCGTCCCCATGCCGAAGCGAGTATGGAGAACTGGGACCACGGTCACACCGAAGCAGCCCTCATCGTCGGCGCCATGGGCATCCTCAGCGCCTACGAAGGACATGACAAACAGGCTCAACAGCACCTGGAGGCATGCCTTGAACTCGTCACCTCGGGCGCGCGACCCCAGCCAGCCTACGCCGCGATCTGCTCGACCTACCTCGCCACGGTTCTGAGCCGACAAGGGAAGCACGAGCTCGCTCTTGCCCTTCATCGCGCCGTGTTGGAGACGATCGAAACCGATCCAGTCGCCAACGTAGCCCTCACCGGACAGTTCTGGAACCTGCGAGGGCTCAGCTACCTGAATGAAAACAACTGGACGGACGCCGAAACAGACTTCCACGCTGCAAGAAAGGCCTGGATCGCATCGCACGGAGCGGATCACTACGTGCTCGCCCGCCCGGCGACCGGCCTGGGGTACGTATATTTGGCGCAGGGCAAACCAGACCAGGCACGCGAACAGTTCGAAGACGCCCTTCGGCTGCGCGACTCAGGGCAAGGCCACGCCTTTCAGATCGCGCTCACGCTGCGCGGCCTGGCCAGCGCCCTTGTGGCGACCCACGGCGACCGAAAACGGGTAGCAACGCTCTTGGACGACGCGATCACCACCTACGCACGCCTTGGCGCGGGATTTCACCCCGCACTCGAGCGTACGCGAGCCGAGCGAGATGGACTCGAACGAAAAGGCGCCCACGCCCCGAGCCGCGGCCCGTCGCGTGGCCCGTTCCGAACGGGTGGCTCGCGGCCGTGACCACCCAATCGTCGCTTACTCGGACAGCAAGGCGAGCACTTCGGTCTTCAGTTTCGCGCCGTCTCCTCGACTGTAGCCTTCTTGCACGTACGCGATTTTTCCCCCGGAGTCGACAACATATGAGGTCGGCATCTTCGGTGGATTCCATCGCTTGGCGATATGGTGATCCGCATCGTAGATGATCGTGAAACTGAGAGGCATGATTTCGAGGAAGCGCTCCATATCTTCCCGCTCCTCATCGACGCTCACGCCCACGATCTCCAAGCCCTCTTGCTTAAGCTCGCCATAGATCTGCTCAAGCTCAGGCAGCTCTTCCTTGCAAGGCGCACACCAGGACGCCCAGAAATCGACAATCACCACCTTGCCCGCTAGCTCCGACCAATTATCCGCGCCCGCGCCCGCGCCCGCGGCGACGGCGAGTGATGGTGCTTGCTGACCGACCACAGGCGAGCCGCCCGCCGGTGATACTGACCCCGCCGAGCCCGACCCAGGGCAAGCCGCGAACAGGAGGACCAAAGCGGAGGAGAGCCCCGCACGCGCAAGGGAGAGCAAGTGAATGTTCATGATGTGTGGCCCCAGTTTCAGGCCGCATCGCTCCGAACTCAAGTACTATCGCTCACCGGCCCGGCAGCATCCGCGACCAACCTACGCTCAGCCCGGTCGCGAATGCTCGCGAGCATGGTCTTGACGCCGCGTACCGTCAGACGCCGCCGCAGCCACAGCGGCGCAGCGTGACTGCTGCGCACCTCAAACGTGTAGATGAGCCGCCACGCGGGCGCTGCCCCCGAATCGGCGGCGACGAGCTGGTAGCGACCGCGCCCGAAGTGAAGATCGTTGGCGCGGTCGTCGTCGAGCGTCCAACTGAGCTGCCCAGTCGATCGATCGAGTGTGTACACCGTGTGATAGGCGACTTGGATCCCCATCACGCTCAAGTCCCATCTCACACGACACTGGTACCCGCTCTCATCTTCATGCGTGGCGTAAACACTCGCTCGATCGATCAACCATGTTTCTCTCGCTCGAGCGTCGAAGTCCAAAACCGCCTCCCAGACCCGATCCGCGCTCGCCTCGATCTCAACGGTGGCGCGCACCTTCACGTTGTTGGCCTCCGCCGGAACGAGGCTCGGCTCGACATGGATCTCGCGACCCGTGGAGACGACGGCGGCGGGAGTGGAAACGGACGGCGACCCCAGCGCGACGCCAGCCCGTAGCCCGCCCAGGAGCGCAAGGCCCATCAGAGAAACCGTGGCCGACATGCTTATCGAGGGCATGGTAGATCTTCGCAAGACACCCCCGATCATACGACACACGCTGCGGGGACGCTCCTACACAAACGGGTGACTTGTGGAACGGTTACCGAACCACGCAACTTCGGACCGCCCTGGGTCTCCATCCGCGGCAACCGCTGCCCGGATCTCTACACTTCGTCGCCCCCTTCCCGACAGGTCGCCCCTCGTCCGCGAGGACTTGGGACACGGGGCCCCGACGCGAAGACTAGTGCGTGGCCCCGTCGCTTCGGAAGCGATCAATGCTCGCGCGCAGATCCGCGGGAAGCTCGACGGCTCTGCCAAACATGGGACGATCGGGATCGAGATCCATCACCGCGCAAACCGTGCGCCCGGTGACACGCGGCCCCGAGCCAGGCTCTTGGGGCCCACACACCCGGTACCCGAGCTCGAGTGAGCGGCGGCCAACAGCGAGGACCCGCAAGCGAATGTCGAGTCGCTCCCCGAACTGGCTTGGGCGCCGAAAATCCGCCTCGGTATGGACAGCCGGGAAGCCGAGGCGCCGACCTCGGATGAGGTCCGCGTAGGGAAGGCCGATGGCGGAAAACCAAGATTCCATCGTCTGATGGAAGAGGTCGAAAAAACGGGGAAAGTACATGATCCCAGCTGGATCACACTCACCGAAACCCACGACATGGGGATGGCTGTGCTCAGGGCTTTCGCTGGACACGGAAGTCCCAAGATAACACATACGCATCGCCAGCTCCGTTGGCCAGGCACCTCCTCCGTCCACAAGCGTTCTGTCACTCCGGGCCCGGCCACACCAAGCACACCGTGCTTGCACGCACCACCTGGCGCGAGCTAGCCCCGACAGGGCCGCGGTTCGGGGTGCTCGTTGTACCAGGTGGTGATCGACTCCTCGGTCAACTCGATCACCAAGTCCGCGGTGCCCACACGGACTTGGCACGCCAGGCGAGAGTAGGGTCGGACGTCGAATCCCATGTCGAGGCGATCTTCCTCGTCCTCCTCGGCCTCCTCAAGTGAGGAGGCGCCTACGCGGATCCAGCAGTGACACGAGGAACAGGCACAGACCCCACCACAAGCGGATCCGAGTTTTACATCGTTGTCCTCGGCGACCTTGAGCAATGTGTCACCTGCCCGCGCCTCGACCACAGTTTCAGGGTCAGGGCCCCCTATAAATCTTACCTTCGGCACTTCAAACTCCTTTCTAGTCGATCCGCTCGGCCTCATGGCCGCCGCGCTTCTGGTCGAGATTCACCTCGTCCGCCGCGAGGACCTGTTCGATCTCCGCCAAGGTCTTGCCCCCCATGCCCGCGTTTAGGGCCCGCTCCATGCGGCGCTGAGCAAACTTGGCACTCACAGACTCGAGCCGCTCTCGTGCCGTATGCAGCTCGCTCGACCGAGCAGCCCCCGCCAATGACATCAGCACTTCCGCGCTCTCGAGCTCCGTACCAATGCGCCCGCGCTCCGCAGCAGACAACAGTCCATCGAGGTTGCCTACCTCTTCGATCGCCGTGCGAACCGCCAAGACCACGCGTCCCAGCTCGACCCGAGACTCTGCTCGATCGCGCGCGTCAAAGTCCTCCTGCGCGCACTCCATACTCTCGCTGATGAGTCGATCAATCTCATCCTCGCCCAAACCATAGGTCGGCTTCACTTCCACCGATTGCTTTCGCCCGGTCATCAACTCCCGCGCGGTCACCGTAAGGAGCGCGTCCGCATCGAGCTGGAAGGTCACCTCCACCCTCGCCATCGAGGGCGGCAACTGGGGGATCCCGCTGAGTTCAAGCCTCGCCAGACCTCGACAATCATCGGCGAGCTCGCGCTCCCCCTGCACAATATGCAAAGTCATACCCGTCTGCTTTTCGGAATAGTTCGTGAACACCTGCCTCGCGGAGATCGGGATGGTCGAGTTCCGCGGGATGATTTTCTCCACGATGCCACCCATCGTCTCCAACCCCAAACTCAATGGCACGACATCCAGCAGCGCAACCCCATCTCGCTCGCTTCCCGATAGCAGATCGGCCGAAATCGCCGCACCGTGTGCGACCACCCGATCCGGATCGATATCCGCCAAAGGCGAGCGACGAAAGGTCTCCTCCACGAGCTCGCGCACCAACGGCACCCGGGTCGAGCCACCCACCAGCACGATACCCTGAAGCTCCCGCGCTGCCAGCTTCGCGTCTTTGAGTACCTTCCGACAGGCCGCCATGCTGCGTCGCACGAGGGGGGTGATCAGTTCATTGAGACCGGATCGAGTCACTCGATGGTCCCGCAGTCCGCAGCTTTCCACTGTGATCGCTACATCCTCGGCATCTGTCAGAGCCTCTTTCGCGGCGCGAGCCCGCATCTCGAGCTCTTGCAGTTGCTCTGGAGTCGGGTCCTCTATCTGTGCGACGTCGAGGAGCTGGGCCACCAAAGCGCGGTCAAAATCGTCTCCACCCAAGGCCGAATCCCCCCCGGTGGCGAGCACCTGAAATACACCATCTCTGAGCCGCAAGATCGAAACGTCGAAGGTACCCCCTCCGAGATCGTAGATCCCGAAATAGCCCTGGCTTCCGGTATCGAGTCCGTAGGCCAAGGCGGCGGCCGTCGGTTCAGCCAAGAGCCGAAATACACGCAGCCCCGCCAATTTCCCGGCATCCTTCGTGGCCTGGCGCTGCGCATCGTCAAAATACGCGGGGACTGTGATCACCGCGCCAGTCGGCTCGCTACCAAGCTCCCGCACCGCGCGCGACCGGAGCACACGGAGGATGTCCGCAGACACCTCGACTGGCGTACGCGAGCGGATCTGCCCCACGTCAAAGCGAGCGATCTTTTCGTCTCTCTCCCGCGACAAGGTGTACGGATGTCGAAAACCGATATCCTCACCGGATCGACCCATGAAGCGCTTCACGCTGGCGATCACCGCCGTCGGGTGGGCCAAGCGATCGAGCTGCGCCAGCTTCCCGATCACGGGAACGGGTCCGGCATAGGACACGACGGATGGCAACAGAGGATCGCCTTCGCCGTCGAGCAACACGCGCGGCGCAGCACCCATCGGTGCGATGGCAACGAGGCTATGGGTCGTGCCGAGATCGATGCCAATCCCGAAACCTGGTTCACGTGAGGGGGTCTTGATCCGCTCGGGCTCACCGATCTGCATCAGTGCCCCCGAGTCAGCGACCGAGATCTTCGGGTTCGACAAGGTACTTCTCCTATGATTCGGTGCGGGTGCAGGTGATCATATGCGGGTGATCAGGTGCAAGCCGCCTCGATCTCGTCGAGCAGACGGCGCAGATACCGATGCTCCACAAGGGCCCTGGCTGCATTCTTGACTTCATCGCGCTCGAACTCGGCACAGGCCTCATCGAGCAGCGCGTCCGCGCGCGCTTCCACCGTCCGCTGCATCTCGGCCAATGCCTTCATCCCCCGGCTCGCACACTCTTCCAGCTCCTCGCGGCGGCCGATCATCTCCACGAGTAGACGCTGATCCGGCACCGGCGCGCCGCGGCTACGATCGTTCGAATCGAGGTCGATCCCCGCCAACTTCACCAGATACTCGGCCCTTCGCACCCGGTCACGCAGTACGTTGTAGCCCTCGTTGATTGCGCTGGAGTGTTGAAGCGCAAGACGTTGGGATCGGGCATCTCGGCCGACGAAGCGATCGGGATGGAAACGACGCGACAACTCCAGATACGCGTCGTCGACCAGATCGTGGCTCAGGTCACAGGTTGGCGGCAGGCCAAAGCGAGCAAAGTGGCTGAGACCCGCGTCAAACGACGAGAGGTCGGCATCAAAAACTGATGGAGTCGCCACAACCACAGGATTCCTTGACGTTCGGATTATTGAAACGGAACCCGTGACCGCGGATACCCGTTTCGAAATCTACCTCGGTACCATCGAGCAAGACCAAGCTCTTGGGGTCCACGATCACCGTGACTCCATCGATCTCGAGCACGAAATCGTTCGCAGGCGGGCGATCATCCTCATACTCGAAGAGATACGAGTAGCCTGTACAGCCTCCACCACGGATACCCACACGGATCGCTGCGGCCGGAGTGCCTCGGCGGTCGAGTTGCCCCCGCATCACATTCGCGGCTCGACTCGTTACGGTGATTCCTGCCATCGCTATTTTCCCCGGTCACAGCCCTTCTTGTCGTGATAGTCGGCAACGGCGGCTTTGATCGCATCTTCGGCCAGAACGGAACAGTGAATCTTCACCGGAGGCAAGGAGAGCTCTTCCGCGATCTGCCCGTTGCTGATCTCGACCGCATCAGTAACATTCATACCTTTGACCCACTCTGTGACCAGGCTCGAACTGGCGATAGCACTCCCGCAGCCGTAGGTCTTGAACTTCGCATCGGTAATGGTGCCCTCGCTGTCGACCCTAATCTGAAGTTTCATCACGTCACCGCAAGCCGGCGCACCCACGATACCCGTGCCGACGTCGTCGTCCTCCTTGGTCAGCGAACCCACGTTTCGCGGGTTTTCGTAGTGGTCGATGACTTTGTCGCTATATGCCATGCGGTATCTCCTTTGTCGGTGAGTCGATGAGTCGATGAGTCGATGAGTCGATGAGTCGATGAGTCGGTGGGTCGGTGAAAGTTCGATGTCGACGAGAATCAACCTCTAGTGCGCAGCCCACTCGATGGAGTTGAGATCGACACCTTCTTGTACCATCTCCCACAACGGAGACATGTCACGCAAGCGCGTGACGACCTCGGCAACACGGCGGACAACGTAGTCGATTTCTTCCTCCGTAGTCGTCCGTCCTACCGTCATCCGGAGGCTGGAATGGGCGAGTTCGTCGTTGAGGCCCATCGCGCGCAGTACGTAGCTGGGCTCGAGACTCGCGGAGGTGCAGGCCGAACCCGAGGAAACCGCGATATCCTTGAGTCCCATGACCAATCCTTCGCCCTCCACGTAAGAGAAGGACATGTTCACAGTCCCTGGAAGACGATGCTCAAGGGAGCCGTTGAGTTGCACGTGTGGTAACGCGTCGCATAGCCCCTTTCGCAACCGTTCTCTGAGCTGAAAGAGCCGCGCAGCCTCATCCGCCAAACCCTCCCGTGCGATACGCGCGGCCTCACCAAACCCAACGATCCCGGGCACGTTGAGCGTGCCGGAACGGTTGCCGCGCTCGTGCCCGCCGCCATGCATCTGCGGCACAATGCGGACCCGCGGTTTTCGACGCCGCACATACAGCACACCGACGCCTTTCGGCCCGTATACCTTGTGGGCCGACAGGCTCATGAGATCGATGTTCATCGCATTCACATCGATGGGCACCTTGCCGAAGCCTTGGACTGCATCGGTGTGAAAGAGCACCTGCTTACTGCGGCACAGCGCGCCGATTTTGGCGATCGGCTGCATCACGCCGGTCTCGTTATTCGCCAGCATCACCGAAACAAGCACCGTCTCGCTGGTGATCGCCTGTTCGAGTTCTTCCATGCTGATGAGTCCATCAGTACCCACCGGGAGATATGTGACCTCGCAGCCCTGACGCTCCAAATACTTGCAGCTATCGAGCACAGCTTTGTGCTCGGTTACCACAGTGATGATATGCCGCCCTTTCTGTTTCAAGTACTCGGCAACACCTTTGATAGCCAAGTCGTCAGATTCGGTGGCGCCACTCGTCCACACAATTTCTTTCGGATCGGCGTGGATGGTATTCGCCACCTCAAGCCTGGCGTTTTCGACGGCCTCTTCCGCATCCCAACCGAACGAATGGGTACGACTCGCGGCGTTGCCGAAGGTCTCGCTGAAATAGGGGAGCATGCGATCAAGCACGCGCGGGTCCACGGGACAGGTCGCGGCGTAGTCGAGATAAATGGGAAGCTTGACGCTCATGACAAACGACGTGGGTACAGAAAGAAGTGGACAGGACAGCGCGGGGCACAGCCCGCCGCTAGCGGTTGACGTGAATACCCGTGACCAGGCTGGGCTCGGGCAAAGAGTGGCGAATGCCGGAACACGAAGCGCACACCGTTGGGCCCGACGCCTCATCGCAAGAACGGCAGGCCTCCAGGTAGCCGAGACTGTCGGTGAGGTCCCGCTCCAACCCCATCAGTCGTTCGATCTGCGACCGCGTTTCTTCGAGCTTGCCGCGAAACAGCTCGCGTACGCCCCGCATCGCGGCAGGGGCGGTCGCCGAGTTGGCCACGGCATCCAGGAGGCTCCGTATCTGACCCAGCTGGAAGCCGATATCCTGAAGCTTGCCGATCCAATACACCCGGGCGAGCTGCTCGCACCCGTAGAGCCGGAAACCACCGTCGGAGCGTTCGGCCTGCAACAGACCCTTCTCTTCGTAGAGATGGAGCGCCCGGACAGATTTCCCGGTCTTACGCGCCAGCTCTCCGATTTTCATGCGGGTGTTGGTCATCACTCGTCCGGGCTGCGCCAAAGGCGCGTGGCTCACTTCAAATCCACCCCTACGTGAGGGTTACGGACTGAGCGGAGTGTGCGTGTGCCGGCGTCCCGTGTCAAGCTCGCCGACGCTCCGCGAACGCTCCTGCCGTGCGCGACCGCGGCCCTTCCCCGGTTACCTAGGGCCCGCCCTGCTCCCGGGACGACCCGAAGCCAACCTGACGGCGTGTCGGACCGGACCCGAAGCCACGCGCAACTCTTGCGCTACGGACGATTCGTAGCGTCACATCTCCACACTGCAGACGCTCGCTCCCGACGCGCTTCTCGCTCAGCTCGGCGAGGACAAGCCTCGGAGCTGCTGACTTGAAAACGCCGGTCCGCTACTCTCGCGGCGCGGGCCGGCGTTTTCAAGTCGGATGGGGACGACCATGGCGTTCAGCGAAAGCATGCAAAAGAGCCTCGGCGACGGCGGTACCCGGCTCGACATCCGACTCGCGCAGCCGCGCGCAGCCCGACGCGACGCCTGCGCAGGATCAGTCTCGTTGCTTGTAGGGACACGAGCGGCCACATTGCAGGCGTTGCTTCTGCGTGTTCTTTCCGCCTCGCGGCACTGGACCGACGAGGAAAACCAGACGATCTCCGAAGCGGAAGCGCGAACGATGCCCCATCGGCGACATCTGTCGCCCACCTGGATCCACGAGACGATCAGTGAAGTACGGGTCGATCTGGGCCGCACGATCGAGCCCGGGGAGATGGCCGACATCGAGGTGTCCTTCGTCATTCCGGAGCGCTGTCCCCTAAGCGGCCCCGCGAATGTGATCCGCGTCCACGTTCAAGCCGTGATGGAGGGTCAAATCGACCCCACTGACGGTGCGATCCTGACCGTGGCGTAGTGCGGCGGCCCGCGTCCCCAGACTGCACTCAAGTGCCGACGCCACGAGGCCGAACGAAACAACATGCTCCTCGCGCTCCGGCAACCGACAACCGGAACCCTTCAACTCCCCGGGGACTTCAGCGACGCGCACCAACTTCTGGCCTTTCGCGTTGAGGTGGACCAAGCGCTCGCATCCAAGGCCGGCGAGCTTGTGATCGACTGCTCGGGTGTACTTCTCCTCGCCGCACCTGTGCTCGGCTGGCTCATCGGTGCAGGCCTTTGCGCCACACGCTCAGGACGCCGCATCGTGCTCACCGAAACGACGGACGAGCTTCGCCGACAAATTGATACGCTGAGCCCGGGGCCCGGATCGTTGCTCATCTTGCCCGCGAGACCGCGCGAGACGTCAACAAGTGGCTGAGCGGCCTGCGTAGCTCGCGGTGCCGATCGAAAAACGAGCGCCCGGGGCCCGTGCCCACCACCCCTGGAACGCCAGGACCCCGGACGACAAAGCGAGGCACCCGAAAGGATTGGCCGCGCTCGGAGAGTTAGTACCCAACGCGACCGATTTTGTTCCGACCCCCACACTACTTTGAACAGAAACTGCGCGAATGCGAAAACGCGGGAGACCCACGTAGTGGAGCCCACGCGATCTGCTGCCGTAGCGGCCGCTACTCGGAACGCAGCATCGTCCACTCGCCCACGCCGTGGGCGCCACTGTCGTACCCAAACGAACCCGTGAGCGCCGTATCCTCCCGGTTGATCAACAGCCATCCTCGCCCCCGTGCGCCGAGCCCATCCTGCCATGTAAACGTGACCCGGTTGCTGGGCGTCCGCCCGCCGGTCTCGCTCTGCAAGAGGGTCTGCTCGAGCAACAACACGTATTCCGCCGAGCCATCATCCGCCACGAAGGAGCCGAAGAGGCGATGAGGCTCGAGTTCCCCCAACGTCAACACCCCCCACACCTGCCCCACCTGCCCCACCCATTCGCCCGCAAACTGTGGGTCGCGCTCAAATGCCACAGCGTCGGGATAGACCGGTCCCGCCTGCGCAGGCGATCGCGAGCAACCGAGCGAGGCCAAACCGAGGCACAAACCGAGGCTCGCCCCCGCAAAGGCCCTGGCGAGCGACCCGAGGGGCGATCTGCCCCGTCGGCCGACCCGTCCCCAACCCGCCGACGCGCGCGCACGACCGTTTCCGAGAACGAGGCACGGCAGCCGCGGGCCAACATGCGCTGACCGCAGCGCGCAACGGAGCTTCCCCCTCGAGACGCGGCGGTACGCCGAGCCCAACGGCGCGAACACAGGAACCGGGACGAGAATGCGGGGCACGGGAGCCGAGTTTGAAGGCGTGCATAGCAGAACTGTCCGGAGCGAGAAACGATCTTGCTAGCGAAAGGGTCCCCGCACCCAGCCAATGGGCGCAACCACCTCTCTCGGCATTGTCGCTCCGACGCTTCGAGGGGAAAAAGTCTCGCCCTCGGGCGAGACTTTTCCTATGTTCCCCGCGACCCGCGTCATGGTGCATCCGAAACCCGCAGTCGGCGACCTCGTCTCCCGACCCGCCAAACCCTCCCTGCGTCGGCCGTACTCGAAGCGGACCCTCCGCCGCGCGGCACAGCTGGCGATCGCCTCCCTCTCGACTGTGTGCGCCGCGGCACCCAGTCTCGCCGCATCGGCCCCCCCGACCACGGCCGCCGCCGCACCTGCCGGACCCACGGGCCCATCGAAACCATCATCGCCTCCTCGACCCGGCCCTGACGGCGCCGCAGAGGCCCCACGGGATCCGACCCCGCGAGACGACGTGCTCGTCACGGTGTTGCCCAAGCCCGACCTCTCGGGCGGGAGCGTCGGTGGTCACGTGGTGGCCTCCGACGACCCGCGAGCAGGCTTGGCCAAAAAAGAGCTCGAAGGCTTGGGTCTGGGCGGGACCACCGGGCTGCGGCTGCCCGAACGCACGCCAACGCTTCACCGCGCGGCGTGGGGCACCCTTCTAGCGGGATCGGCTCTTCTGATCACGGCGGGACGACTCGCCGGTCTCGCAGAGCGAGAGGAGGACCGGGCGCGCAGCATCGCAGGCCGCATCGACCCCGAGACGGGCCGCCAACCGTTGTTCGCCGACGAACAAGAGGCCTACGAGGCCCACATCCAACGTGGAGAGGCGGAGGCGAGCGTCGCCCAGGCCCTGGCTATCACCGGCGCCGTGACCGTAGCCACCGCCGCGGTACTCTTTTTGATCCACCATCGCCGACGGGAATCCACGGGCGACCGTGGGCACGCAACGGCTCTACGCGATGGGTTCGGCTGCGGGCTGCGGTTCTGATGGGGCGTCCTGCGCTCCGCTTGTTCGTCGCGGTGGCGCTCATGGCCGCCACCGCGTGTTTCGACAAGCCCGCCGGCGCGGTGCGGTTCGCCTGCGACCCCGACCACGCGCCCGCCTGCCCCGACAGCTACAGTTGCGCGGAGGATGGCTGCTGCCACCGCGAGGGTTCGGACATCGACGCCCACTGGGGCGCCTGCGGTCTGGGCACGCCCGGATCGTCCTCCGGCACGGATCCCAGCACCACCTCCAGCAGCGACAGCACCGATACGCAACAAGCGGGTCCGAACGCGACATCGGAGGGCCCCGCGGACGCTTCCAATACGACGACGACCCAGCGACACGTGTGGCCATCCGCAGATCACGCAGTGCGCGGATGGGCGGCGATTGCCAGGTTCAATCCGATTCCAGCATCGGTACGCTGATGCCAGATTCGCCTCACCTTTGCCCCGCGAACTCCGCCCGGCGAGTGCCGCCGGTCGGACGACAGAGAGGCACGCGAGCTCTGCTCGCGGTACAAGGAGCTACATTCACCGTGGGATTCAAGGATTTCTTCTCATCGGCGGGCAGGGGCAAAGCCCGCCTCGCTCGCAACACCAAGACGGTCATCAACGGCTTCGCCCAGTCGGCTGATCGCTACGCTGCCATGGAGCAGCTGCTTGAGGACGGCTCGAAGGAAGCCCATACCGCCGTCCTGCGGCGTTTCACCGTCACTTCGTCGAAGACGATCGAAGACGAAGAGGAGAAGGGCTGGGTCTACCGGCGCACCATCGCGCTCGAGAAGGGCATCTTGCCGGCGCTGAAACAGTTCTGCGCGACACAGTCCAATTTGGCGTGGGCACTGCGCATCGTCGAGGACGTGGCCAACGAAACCGAGGAATGGGCTATCCTGGACGCCATCTTGGCAGCCCATCCCCCGGGCTACGAGCGCGACTCGCAAACAAAGCTGCAGGTTCTCACGCATCTACAGGAAATCGACGACGAGAAGGTCGTAGGCATCGTCTCCGGCTACCTCGACGATGAAGACGAAACGGTACGTTTCCACGCCGTCGAAGCGCTCTTGGACATCGGTGACGAGCACTGCCAGCGGCCGTTGTTGGACCGGTTCGTCCACGAGAAAGAAGACTCACTGCGGCTCCGCAACCGTGTGCTGGACGGAATGGTGGACCACGGTTGGAGTGTCAAAGGCCGCCGCGAAGAGATCGCCAAACACATCGGAAAAGCCCACGCGATCAAGAAAGGGAGGATCGTGCGCCGCTAGCCCCAAGAAAATGGTGGCCGGACCCGAGCAGGAGCCTGGCCATCATCGCCTCCCGTCTCCCCTGCCCCCATCCACGTTTTCCCATCCCCCCTTCCCTGATGAGCGTGCCCCTCATGGACCAACGATTCCCGATGACGCCAGCGTGTTTGGACAAGCTCCGCGCCGAGCTCAAGCACATCCGGGAGGTGGATCGGCCGGAGAACGTGCGAGAGATCGAAGCCGCCCTTGAGCACGGCGATCTACGCGAGAACGCCGAGTATCACGCCGCGAAGGAGCGGCAGGGGACGCTCGATGCGCGACTGCGCTACGTCGAATACCGCATCTCCTTAGCGGACGTGATCGATCCTACCGCCATCACGAGCGATCGCATCGCTTTCGGCGCCACGGTCAAGCTGCTGGATCTCGATTCCGAAGAGGAGCTCCGCTACGCCATCGTAGGCGAGGATGAATCCGATGCGGATAAGGGCCGAATCTCGATCCGCTCGCCCATCGCGCGTGCCATGATCGGCAAACAAGCGGGTGACGATATCACCGTACAGTTGCCCCGTGGTGAGCGTGACTTCGCAGTCGTTGAAGTATGTTACCAAGCGATCGAAGCGTGAGAAGCACGGCCATGTGTTATCCGGGTCTCGCGCTAGTTGGCGCGCTGGTGTGGGGGATCTCGGGTTGCAAGGCCACGGCGGGACAGTTTTGTCGGACGGACGACGATTGTCGCGACGGCCTGGAGTGCTCTGCTGTCGATCCGAGCTCGCCCGTCGGAGGCGAGTGCCTTGAAGAAGCCGGTCACGACAACGGCGATGCCGGCGCGAGTGAAGCGCCGACGCTCGCGGACATGTCCTCGAAACGTGACCTCGGTGGGGGAGACAACGGCACGGACGAAAACGGCACCGACAACGATGCTACCGGTACCGGCGAAAGCAGTGCGAGCGGCGAGAGCACGAACGAAAACAGTACTGGAGCAAACAGCACCGCGGGCAGCAGTAGTGGCACCGAATCGCATACCGCCAGCGACACAGGTGCGAGCGACACAGGTGCGAGCGACACAGGTGCGAGCGACACAGGCGCCACTCGTACGGCCCGCGTCGATCCGCCCCGTCGGTGACCCCGGCACGTCTCGGGCTTCTCCGCTCGCTACTGGCGCCTCCAGCAATAGCGACGTGACGCCCGGCAGCTGAACCTACCGACAACCCACCGCCACTGCGCGCCCGCTCGCCGCTTCGGAAGCGACCGACGTCGGGTGGTCGATGGTTGGTTTTGCGCGTACGCTCGCCCGGCACGATGTCCCGCTTCCCCAGCCGCCTTTTGGCGCTCCTCGGGCCACCCGTCGTGCCCCTTCTTGCCCTGGTCACCGCGGCATGCCAGCGCATCCCCGACGAGCTTCTCGCGGACGAAGAGCACGGAAACGCGGCCGTTGTCCCCGTACCGCCGCCCGTATTTCGATGCGTACCCGGCTCGGAGAACGAGTGCGAAGCCTCCGAGAAATGCTCGGCCACCTTCAATGCCAACGGCCAAACGATCTACGCATGCGTACTCGACGACGGGGCGCTCGCGCCGTACGGGCTCTGCCGGCCCGACCGCGCCGGAGCCCAAGACGCCTGCCCCGCCGGATACCTTTGCATCCTCGCCGCTGCGGATGCGGATGAAGGTCGCTGCTTGGCGCTGTGTGCCAAGCTCGCGGACTGCCCTGGTGGCTTCTGTATCCCGGACACGATCGACAAACTGCAGGTATGCGCCGACGAATGCGACCCGTTGGCCGCCGGCTGCGCGCACGGCCTCCACTGCGTTCAACAGCAGCGTCAGTTCGCTTGCATGTACCCAGCGGGTAGCTACCTGGGCGGCCCGAGCGAGGCATGCAATCCGGCTGCAGACGAAGGCTGTCAGCCCGGCTTGGTGTGCGTTTCAACCCACACCCTCCTCGGCTGCTCGGATGCGAGTTGCTGCACTTCGGCGTGTGACCTCCGGGAAGCAAGCGGTTGCGTGCCTCCGAACATCTGCCGTGAGGCCACGCTGTCGCCGACGCCTGCCTTCGATCACGTCGGCATTTGCGTGACCCCGGGATAACCGCGTCGAGGGGTCGCCTACTACGACCCTTTCACCGTCACCTCGAAAGGGGCAAGAATGGAGGGATTGGAGGTCGACGGGTCGTAGGTATCAACCTTCCACAGCACGGCGCCGGCGCCGTTTTTACCGAGCACACTGCCGCCGTGCATTTCTACGGTCGGCTTGCATTTTGTGGCCGTCACCGGAATCGGGCCGATATAGAACAACGCGAGCTCGATCGCGGAGTCGTTGATCTTGTACTGCACCTCTAGCGAAGCGATTTTCGCCACAGGACCGTCTTCGAGCGTTTGTGAAATCTTCAGGACTTCACAGTCGGGCACACGCTTGAGGTCCTGGTCGCACAAACGCTGCTCCCACTCGCTGAATACCGGACTACCGTCGGCGCCGTCGAACGCCCACGAGTTTCCCTCGTTCAAGTAGTAGTCAGCCAAGCACGAATCGTAGTTGAGCGACACATCGACCAGATCTGTGGGGCCAAAGATATTCTCGTCGGTAGCCGCACCTCGAATTAACTCCATCGTGACATAGCCGAAGGCGTCTTCTTCCTCTTCGCCGCAGGCGGCTCCGCCGAGGAAAAAAGTACCCACGAGGAAAGAATATAGCGTCCGCATGTTACACAGACCTTCGCAGATACTCACGTTGTGGGACAAGACCCGCCTCACGCCGAGCCGAACAGAGGCTTCCGCACACGGCGGCGATGTCGCACCGAATACGCCGGACCTGCGGCTACCGGCCTCTGCGCCCCCATCTGGGCCCCCACCCGCTCTCGCGGCGCCCGTATGTGCGCGGACACGTAGGTACGGGACACCGCGCTCGCCACCCTTGAGAGACGGTCGCCGCCGCAAACGCGCGTGCTTTTCGTGCACAGACAGGCCGCCACGGGGGTTTCGCGACGCAAGTCGTCTGATCTAGACGTAAGCGGATACCCCTTTTCGGCGCCCGGTCACCGCTCCATCCCGCGACGACATGGCGTGCAAACCGCCGTCCCGCTCGTTTGACAGCCTATGGCCCTCAACCTACGCTCACAGGGGCATGAGGACCGGGCGGATCTTGGTCGTGGACGACGACCCCTGGATCCTCAGGATGGTGTGTTCCAGCCTGGAGAAACAGGGCTTTGTGATCGAGCGCGCGAAAGACGGGCGAGCCGGCCTGCAGCGCGCCATCGCCGTCCCTCCCGACCTCATCATTACCGACCTCATGATGCCGGTGATGGACGGGTGGACCTTCATCCAGCGTGTTCGCGCCACGCGGGAGGTCGCCAGCGTACCCGTGCTGTTTCTCACCGCACTGGGAAAGGACCAGACGAAGCTGCGGGCGATGGGACTACGCGAACGAGACTATCTCGCCAAACCATTCCGCTTCGCCGACCTCGAGCAGCGCGTAGCGATGGCGCTGGGACACCGGCACCGCACAATGACGCCTGTCCCCGGCCAAGATGATCTCCAGTCATTCGGCGCGCGCCCGCGGCCGGCAGCGCCCTGCATACCTCCGGCCGCACGCACGACCCAGATCGGCCAGGTGCCGCACGGGCTCCAGACCGGACCAGAGCCCATCGACGCGCAAGACACCTGGTCGGAGCTCCCGTCCGTGAACGACGTTCACGTCGGATCGGGATGGGCCCCACCCGCATCCTCCCGCCCAGCTGCGCCGCCTCCACTGCGCGCTCCGCCTCCTCCGAGGAGCCCCGGCAGCGACGCGCAAGACGACTTGGGAAGTGCCCTCAGCGGACGCCTGGAGCAACTCGGACTCTCGGGCCTCCTGGTCATGATGGAACTTGAGCGCAAAGGTGGCGTACTGGCGCTTACGCGACCCGACAACGCGACATCGGGTCGAATTTTTCTGCGGGAAGGACAGGTCATTCACGCCAAAATCGACCCACAACCGCACCTCGGCGGCCGCGAATGCGTGTACGCGATGCTACGATGGGAAGCAGGCCGCTTCAGTTTCAACGCGATGGAGGTGGATATGGACGACGCGATCCAGACTTCGACCACGAGCTTGCTCATGGAGGGCGCGAGACTGATGGATGAAGCCAGCCGCTGACCGTGGCACAGCAACCCCAAGCCGTCGACAGCCCGACTCGAGCGCGACCTCGAGACGATGAACTGCTGCACGACCCGCCCCTAGGAGAGCATCATCTTGGTCGCTTCGCCGGGTATCGCGCCGCCCGCACCGCGAGACGCAACATACTCGTCGCCTTTGCCCTGAGCTGTGTGGTGGCGGTCGTCGCTTACGGTAGGTACACGGCGTACCTTACACATAAGCGGATCCACCCCTGGGAGCTTCCGCCCCAAAGCGCGCTCGCAGACCGCCCCCGTGTACTGTACTGGAGCGAAGGCAGCGCGCGACTGGGGATCTCACGGGATCCCCCGAGTGCCCAAGTCATCCAGCTCCCCGACCGCGAGATCCGACTCGCCGACGGGTGCGACCACGCTCAGGTCAAGATTCGTGTCGAGCAAGGACGCACCGTCCACATCGAGACCATCGTGGGAAAAACGGTGCAAGTATCGACGGATCTCCCCTAGTGCAACGTAGCGCCGAAACCGCTGCTGCTAGGGCAGGTCAGCAATCGCACTGAGCATCGCCGGCCACGGAGCTTCCAACTCCAACTGTTCTCCGCTCACCGGGTGGGGCAACGCGAGTCTGTGGGCATGAAGTGCATGCCGTGACAGCCCAAGCTCGGCCTCGAGTTCCTGCAGCGGGCGTCCCCCTTCCACCACGTCCAAGAACCGCTGCTCGTCGATCCCATACATCTTGTCGCCGACGACAGCGTGTCCCGCCCACTCCAAGTGCACGCGGATCTGATGCGTTCGACCGGTCCGCGGTCGCGCGCGTACCAACGTAACGGCCTCTCCGCGAAAAGTCGCGTAGCGTAGTGGCTCAATCCACGTATCCGCGACGAGACCCCCCTCTTCGAGCGAACGTGGCCCAACTTTGATGCGAATCCGGGAGTCTACGGCTGGTCCCAGGGGAACATCCACGCTCCGCGACGCCAGCATACTCCCGTGTACCAGCGCCAGATACTCCTTGTGAACCCGGCGCTGAAAAAAGGCGCGCTTCAGCGCTCGGGCCGGCTCGCCTCGCTGCGCGAGCACCAGCACGCCGGATGTCTCCCGGTCGAGGCGATGCCCCATCTCCCACCCGTGGCCCACTCCCATCCGATCGCGCATCAGGGCTGTGAGGGTATGACGGTGATACCGAGCAGAAGGATGGACCGGCAATCCTGCCGGCTTGTCGAGCGCCAGCAGGGCATCATCCTCATACAAGATCCGGTAGTCCATCTCGACATCCGGCTCCTCGGGGGCGGGCCGGATAATCAGCAGCTCATCCCCCGCTTTCACCCGCGAGGCCGGTTTGCGAAACGGTTCTCCCGTCCGGGCGATCATCACGCGACCTCGGGCGATCATCTTATGAATACGATTCCTCGACAAACGCACGAAGCGACTCGATAGGTAGCGATCGAGTCTGAAACCGTCGCGTCCGGCATCCACCACCAGCGGGATCGCGATGATATCGGTACCGAGATCCGTATCCGGGTTCCTATCGAGCTTCATATCGTTTTCACCGCCCATGCCAAAGATACTCACCCGTGGAACAAGCTCGCAACCTCACGCGCTTCAGGACGAGTGGCCGCACGAGAAGCGGCCACGCGAGCAACTGCCTGCGTGACCGTTTGGAGCGCGTCCGTCGCCGCCCTAATACCGATAGTGTTCCGCCTTGTAGGGGCCCGCGAGGTCCACCCCGATATACGAGGCCTGTTCTGCACTGAGCTCCGTCAGTTGGGCTCCGAAGTGTGCCAAATGGAGACGCGCGACCTTTTCATCGAGACGCTTGGGTAAGACCGTCACCGTCTTGCCGTACGTCTCCGCATTCGCGTGCAACTCCATTTGCGCCATTACCTGATTCGTGAAGCTGTTGGACATGACAAAACTTGGGTGCCCCGTAGCACAGCCCAGATTCACCAACCGACCTTCGGCGAGCACGATGATCGAATGCCCTCCACCCTTCGGCCCGTGCTTGGTGGTGTTGAACTTGAACTCATGCACCTGCGGTTTGATCTCGATTTTCTCGACCTTGCCAGTAGCTACGGCGGCCTCAAGCTGGGCCATCTGCAGTTCATTGTCGAAGTGCCCAATATTGCATACGATCGCGTTATGTTTCATTCGCTCCATATGGTCGAATCGAATGATATCTTTGTTCCCGGTGGTCGTAACGAATATGTCGATCGTATGGACGACATCGTCGATACGCACGACATCAAGACCGAGCATACAGGCCTGCAGCGCGCAAATTGGGTCGATTTCGGTCACGGCCACGCGGGCGCTCTGTCCCTGCAACGATTGCACCGAACCTTTGCCGACATCGCCAAACCCACACACGAGGGCCCGTTTCCCGGCCACCAAAATATCCGTGGCCCGCATAATGGCATCCACCAAGGAGTGGCGACAGCCATACACATTATCGAACTTCGATTTCGTCACCGAATCGTTTACGTTGATGCCCGGAAAACGGAGCGTCCCGGCCTCTACCCGCTCATAGAGGCGGTGCACACCCGTGGTTGTCTCCTCTGAGACGCCCCTGATCGCGGCTGCCATCGGGCGCCAGTAGTTGTCGCCTCTGACCTCGCGCACGTCCCGGAGCACCGAAAGTATGCACCTAAATTCTTCATTGTCAGTACTGGACGGATCTGCTGTTTCCTCCTTTTCTTCGAGTTCCGCGCCGAGATGGACCAACAAGGTGGCATCCCCCCCATCATCGAGGATGAGATTTGCCCCCTCGCCGCCATACCAATCGAGGGCCTGAAGTGTGCACCACCAATACTCGGGCAGCGTCTCTCCCTTCCACGCGTACACGGGTACACCCTTGGGATCATCGGCCGAGCCTCCCGGCCCCACCACTGCAGCGGCGGCCGCATGGTCTTGGGTCGAGAAGATGTTACAGCTAACCCACCGGACCTCGGCCCCGAGTGCCGTGAGCGTTTCGATGAGGGCTGCAGTCTGGATGGTCATGTGGAGCGAGCCCATGATTCGTGCACCTTTCAGGGGCTGATCGGCACCGCACTCTTCTCGCAGCGAGGCGAGTCCTGGCATCTCCACCAGGGCCAGCTCCAACTCCTTGCGACCGAACCGTACGGTGTCAGGATCGAGGCTCTTGACCCGATGAGGCGAATCGCCAAACAGAGGAAGCCCAGTGTTCATGAATGTCTTCATTTGGATGGTCCCGCTCGTTGTGTTTTCCAGCGCCGCTCCAATACCCGATCTCCAGGTCGGACGCCAGTGAGACCGGGCGCCAACGCCGAAGCCCGAATGAGCGTTGGCCTCCCACACGAGCCCGTAGCTCTTCTCGTATGGTTACAACACGAGTCACGCACCACGCGCATACCGACGGGCAACCGCTCTGCAGATGGGTCCGGTCTCGCGCTACCTAGCGCCGTTCCGGGGCCCGCTGCACGCTCCGATCGCGGTACGCTCTCGCACGATGGGATACATCCAACTTGGGTTCACCTGCACCGCAGTCGTGTGGACCTGCATAACCTGCGGTGGATCCAAGGCGGACACGCCCGACATCGAGCCCACGCCCGACTCCAGCCACCCGCACCAACTTGGAGCTGCCGTCGTCGCCTCGCACCCGTTTCCTCCTCAAACCGGCGCTCGGAGGAACGAGGGGGATCCGGCAGCGACACCTGACGTTGCGACACCTGACGTTGCGACACCTGACGTTGCGACACCTGACGTTGCGAGCACCCGTCCGGGCGCCAAAGGATTGAGCGCGGATATCGGTTTTCTCTGCGCCGCGGTCAACCGCGACTACGTAGACGGAACGCTATCGGCGACCTTTCGCGGTCTCTCGCCCCGATCGCCGCAGGGCCAAGCGATACTCCACGCCGCAGCACAGGCCGATCAGCCCGGGCGTTACCTCCTTGCGCAAGCACATCGACTTTCGGCGAGTTTGCGGGCCCCAGGACTGGCCGCGTGCAACAAGCTCGCCGATTATATCGACGACGTGGAGTAGAAAGGCCGTCTTCTGTGATCCAGCGCACCGGTCGGCCTGCTGAATAGCGCGACATTGCACCCGTCCTCTCCTTGCAGATTAGACACGACAGCACGTACGGCTAAACTCGTACCGCACGCAGCAAAGGAGAGTTCGATGCGACACGCACCTACTTTGTCGAAGAACGTCCAACCAGGACCGGGCGCCACCTACGCCACCCTACGCGCTCCGCGATCGTTCGCCATGTTCGCCAACTTCGCCATGTTCGCCGCCATGTTCGCCGCCATGTTCGCCATGCCTCAATCCGCTCACGCGAGCCTCCAAGCTTGTGGTGACATACACGTCGAGGCCAGTGCCGAGTGCCGGATCTACATCGCGGCCGAGTGCAAAACCCAGTGCCAGCCCCTTTCCTTCTCCGCCGCATGTGCAGCACAGCTCGAGGTCCGTTGTGCAGGTGGCTGCACTGCCGAACTCGAAACGGATTGCACCGCGTCCTGCGCGCCCGAGTGCCACGCTACATGCGATCCCAACCCGGGCCAGTTCGACTGCAAAGGAGCGTGCCGCAGCGACTGTACGAGTTCCTGCAGCGGTGCCTGCGAGGCGAGCGAAAACACGACCGAGTGCACCGCATCCTGCGAGGCCACATGCTCGGCCGAGTGCTCGGTGTCCTGCGACGCGGAGCTGCCCGAAGCGAACTGTGACCTACAATGCGACGCCTGTTGCGAAGGGTCGTGCCAAGCTGAGGTCAACATCGAGTGCCAGATCGACTGCCAGGCTCAAGGCTATGCCGCGTGCAAAGTAGAGAAGAAGGGAGGCTGCGAGACCGAGTGCGATCGCGATGGAGCCCTCTTCTGCGGCGGCCAATATATGGACCACGGTAACAATCTCGCGGCGTGCATCACCGCCCTCAACGCGGTCCTCGATGTCCAAGTCCAAGCGTCCGCCGAGGCGGATTGTGCCGGGAGCGCCTGCCACGGAGAAGCTAGTGCGAGCATCGGCTGCGCCGCGGCGCCGCGCGGCCAAACGTCCGATCTGGGCTGGCTCGCGCTGCTCGGGCTCGCCCTGCCCGCGTTACGCCGCCGGCAGCGGTAGCCGCCGCCGGCCGCGGCAGGCCAATAGCAGGTAGGGCACGAACCAAGCCCACGACCGTTTTGGGGCGGACGCCGAGCTCTCACACCCGCCACGGCCCGGAATGGCCGCCGGCTCTTCCTCCCCCTTGCCGTTCCCGTTCCCATTCCCGTTCCCGTTCCCGTTCCCGTTCCAATCGTCGTCGTCCGCGGGCCAGTCGTCGTCGTCATTCCCGGGCCAATCGTCGTCGTCATCCCCAGGCCAATCGCCGTCGTCCCCGGACCAGCCGTCGTCGTCATCCCCGTCGTCGTCGTCGTCGTCGTCGTCGTCGTCGTCGTCGTCGTCGTCGTCGTCGTCGTCGTCGTCCCAGCTGCTGTCTCCATCTCCGTCCCCACCGCTTCCGTCGCACACCAGATCGATGGCCTGTACGTTCTCCATGCAGGGGTACGCATCGGGTGGGTCTTCCTCCCAGTAGGCCACGTACGCGTCACAGGCGAGGTCACCCACACATGCATTCAGACCCACGATCGTCTGTTGACAAGCGGCCCCCGCGTTTCCCTGCCCCCATTGAGCACGGGCGACACACCACTCGATGCATCCTTCTTCGTCCGTGAACCCCCACGCCGCCAGGGGGTCCTTGTCGCAAGCCAAGATCACCTCGCAAACCTCCGGACACCTGAATCGATCGCCATCTCCATCTCCATTTCCATCTCCATCTCCATCTCCATCTCCATCTCCATCTCCATCTCCATCTCCATCTCCATCTCCATCTCCGGTGCCCCCTTGCACCGGATCGTAGTCTCGGTGGTGCGCGCCCTGCACGTGCCCCGCGGCAAGGGACGCTCTAGCGGGAGTCGCGGCGAACATCAGAAATGAGAGAGCAGATGCGAAATAGGGGAGTGAAATCCGCGACGCCATATTCACCGGGTCACACGGGCGCGGATTTCGATCACGCGCCTCACCCGCTTCCCCAGCCCGACGCCACGGGCCGGCACGGGAAGATGCGAACCCGAATCGATGGCGTGAAGGGCGCATCGTCCCCGACGATGTCCCCGCCCCCGCGCTTCGGTACACTCCGAAGGTCTGAGCGCCTCCGAGCACCATCCGCCCTCCGTCCCTTCGCCTCGTCGTGTCTTGCGGCGTCGCCGATGGCGGCTCGCAACCGCCTGCATCGTCTGTCTCGCCGCCATCGCAGCGTGCATCTGCCTTTCGTACGCCGGTTGGTACCGCATCGGGTGCGGGATCAAGGACACGCAATGGACAAAACCGCTGGCCTACCCGAACCGCAACAGCGGTCGCCAGGACGATCCGAAGGCCTTCGCCAGCGCTGCTGTGTGCGGCGCCTGCCACACGCAACACTACGCAGAGTGGCGGAACTCGGGGATGGGACGATCCTCTGCGCTCTCCAGCTTCCTTATCGATCTGTACCAGGCCAGCCTGGACATCCGCGGTGCACCCGCCGAGGACATTGAACAGTGCCTACGCTGCCACGCCCCACTCGCGGTGATGGGCGAAGATCCAGACTACGCCATCGAGCACGCGCTGAGCCGGGAGGCCGTCAACTGCGATGTTTGTCATACCGCCGTGGCCGCGCACGCCAACGATGCCCCAGCAATGATCGAGTGGGACCCGAGTGGACCCAAGCGCGGCCCCCTGCCTGGAAGCCTCGATCCCGACGTACCGGGAGTCGTACGCGCCCTATCTCCGCACCACGCGACCCAATATTCCCCTCTCCACGAAAGCTCCGAACTCTGTGGCGCCTGCCACATGTCACTTTGGCCGACCAACGGGCTGCCCATTGATTGGACCTACCCCGAGTGGAAGCGCAGCCCCTACGCGGAAAAAGGCATCACCTGCCAAAACTGCCACATGCCCACCTACACCGGAGTGGCCGCGCCTGGGGCCCCCACGCGAGGCAATCTGCACCGGCACACGTTCCGAGGCGGTGGCGACCCCGAACTGGTACGGGGCACGGCGGAGATCGGCATCCGGGTCACCCCGCATTTTGCGGGCCACGAAGTTGAGGTCGAGGTCGAAAATACACGAGCGGGGCACGCCTTCCCCACAGGAAACGCGACGGCGCCCGTGGTGAAGCTCATATTTGAGGCCTTCGATCACGCCGACACGCTCGTTTTCTCCGGTATCCGCGAGTACCGATTGACGTACATCGACGCGGAGGGTCAGCCAACCAACGATCCGAGCGCGGCCGTGGCGCAGAAAAGTGATACGACCTTGCAACCGCTCGAGCCTCGGCACGAGCGGTTTTTTGTGGCGACGCACCACGAGGCCGTGCGTGTCTCCGCTCGACTCGTGTATCAACGGTGGAACGACGAGATCGTCGGTGAGCACAGCACCGACGTATTGGGCGAATTCATCGGGCGTTACCTCAAACAGGGCCTACAGGTCCACCGGCTGGTCGCCAACCTCGATCAACTCAGTCTAGAAAAACTCGATCGCGTACGGAACATGAAACCTATCGTGGTGGACGAGGCCGAAAGCGTCCTGCCCCCTCGCCCCCAGCTGCCCCCGTACCTGCGCCAGCGTCGCTAGTCCCTGCCAAGGCGCCGACCAGCGACAGCGACGACGTTTGATCCGCGCTTGCTCCCGGCGCAGCACAGCGCGCCGCCGCGCGCACTGGGATGAGCTGCACTCGAACGACCGAACCTCACGCCCCGACCCGGAGATCGGCAGCGGCAAAGCCGGGTGCACGGACCGCGGATCTGTGAACTGCTGTCCGTGCCAACAGTTTCGAGCACGCGAGCTGATATAAGACGCCTACAGGAAGCGCCTAGGCTTCCCACGCAATTTCATGCGCGCCACCGAAGTCCTCACGACCGTCCTTGAGCTCGCGGGAGCGCTAGGAATTTTTCTCTACGGCATGAAAGTGATGTCCGAGGCGCTGCAAAAAGTCGCCGGGGACAAACTGAAACGCTGGCTTGCCGCGATCACCAGCAATCGCGTCAGCGGGGTGTTCACTGGGTTCCTCGTGACCTGCGTGGTGCAGTCGAGCTCCGCGAGCACCGTCATGGTCGTGGGGTTCGTCAACGCCCAGCTCCTCTCGCTGACGCAGGCCATCAGCATGGTCATGGGCGCCAACATCGGCACAACCACCACCGCTTGGATCGTCGCGCTCCTCGGTTTCAAGGTGAAGCTGGTGCAATATGCCCTCCCGGCGGTGGGGATCGGTGTGGCGATGACCTTCCTCCGCGGAGCAAAGCCGCGACAGTGGGGCGAAGCACTCCTCGGCTTTGGTCTCCTATTTCTAGGCCTAGGCTTTCTCAAGGAGTCCGTACCCGACGTCGGCGGCGGTGATCTCGAGTGGATCCGCTCACTGAGCGGCCACGGCGTGTGGTCAAGCCTGATATTTGTGGGCATGGGAACCGTGCTGACCGTGCTGCTGCAGTCCAGCTCGGCCACCATGACCCTCACCCTCACCCTCACGGCGACCGGCTGGCTTCCCTACGAGGCGGCGGTGGCCATGGTACTTGGCGAAAATATCGGGACCACCGCGACGGCCAACATCGCGTCCATCGGCACTGGCGTCGTCGCCAGACGAGCTGCCCGGGCGCATTTCTTGTTCAACATCGTCGGTGTGATCTGGGCCCTCGCACTGATGAACGTCGTGCTCCTACCAGTCGTCGACCTATTGATTCCCGGTGATCCCACTGCGGGCGCCAGCAGCATGACTGCCAAAGGTGTCGTCACCACCCACCTCGCGGCCTTTCATAGTGTGTTCAATATCACCAACACGCTGCTCCTACTTCCCTTTGTCCAACATCTCGCCCGTATCGTGGAGCGTTGGATACCCGGCCGACCCGGAGATGGCTCTCACAATGTGACAAAATTTATCTCGACGGCGCTGGTGCAGACCCCCGAGCTTCTGCTCGTTCAGGTCGGAAGAGAAATGCAATACATGACGCAGATCGTTCGCGAGATGCACGCCGACGCGCTGCGGATTTTGACGAACCCGGACGAAAAATACGGCGCACTCGTCGAAGAGACATTGCGTCGAGAGCAGCTTACCGACGACCTTGAGCGGGAGATCACCTCGGTACTGGCGATGACAGCCCGCGCCGCGACTTCTGCCATCACCGCTCGACGCGTGGGGGAGATGGCGCTCAACACCCATCGACTCGAGCGGATCGGCGATCACTGCGAGAAGCTAGTGAACATTGCGGTCCGAAACCACGATTCCGAGTCCGACCGTCTCGACGCGCGCGCACTCGATGACATCGGGACACTGGGGAAGCTGGTCGACGAGGCCCTCGACCAGCTAGGCCGATATCTCGCCGACGAGAGCAACAGAGCGGAAGCCGAGGCCATCGAGATCAAAATCAACGCCGCCCGTGACCAAATCCGCGAACGCCATATCGAGCGCATGCGAGGGGCCGAGGATTCAGTCATCTCCGGCTTGCGACTGCTCGATACCGTCAATCATCTCGAAGAGATTGGGGATCGGTGCTGGGGTATCGTGCGACGGATCGAGGCGACACGAAGAATGTAGCGCGGGGGGCTCCAGGGTGGGGCACCGGCGCAACACCTATCGATCACTCAGCGGGGAAAGTCGGCGATGTGCTTGTCCATCCACACCAAGCGAGCCCCGAGCCAGGCACGTAGTTTCCGAATCTCTTCGAGATAGGACGTGACCGGGTACATCGAAAATGGCCGATAGATCTGGCGTACGCTTACGTCTTCGATCGGCCAAATCTCGAAATTCTCCTCCACGCCCGGCGCCAGCGTCGCCACATAGTCGTCCAGACGCGCACTGATCACCGGCCCCGCCAGAGGCCCACGCCGATGTGCCCCCCAACGCTGCACAAGACGCTCGCGGAACCGGCTCGTACGGGCAAGCGCGTGGATCAGCGGGGTGCGCTTGTAGGTCCAATGCTGCGGCACCTCCTGTCGCAGGCGAGGTAGCCCGCTCCGGGTTGCCACAGCGGGCACCCCCATACTCAGATCAAAATCCCACGGCACCAATTGAGCCAGGCCATCATGGTCCTTGAAAACATGAAGGCTCAGATGATAGGCGTCGACGTTTTTCGCCAACTCCTGGACGATCACGAAGTCCACCGTCGCGTCGAGGTCGAGGAATTGAAAGACCTGCTCTCCCCCTGAGTCGGAAAGTGCCACACTGAACCCGCGCATCCATGCCCGCACGTGGTCGATCCGTGCGAGCGTATGACCCTGCCCACGAGGATGCAGCACGCGAAAGTCCACTTTCTGGCGGCCCACTACCCACTGCACCGCCCCTCCCGATTTTTGCTTGATGACAAAGCTATGCTCTCCGTGAAGATCGAGGCGACTTTCGTCCGCTTTGATGCGCTCGACAAGACGATAGATACCCCTGGATCGACCATTGAGTTCGAGACGGCAAAATCGCCCCTCAGGAGCCCAGCGCTCGCCATCCCGGCCCAACGACCGGTAGAGATCTGCGACCAGTTGGTTGCGTAGCAGGCTGCGGTCCACCCACGACCCATCGAGAATCCAGTCCTCCTCGCCTCCCATGCCCAGCAATGGTGTCGGCTGCTCCTCCCCGCTCGCGCGGCGCAATTCAACGGAGTAGTTCTTTTTCGGCGAAAGTCGAGACGAACGGCCGCGTCGCTCGACCCCCGCGTGATCATCGTAGAGCACGTCACCATCAGCATCGAGTACGGAGAACCTGCACATGATCTTGGGCTCATCCACAATGGGACCGTTGCAGTCGATCAATAGATCGCACAGTCGCGGCGGCGTACGCGCGCGAATATCCTCCGCCATGGGTAGACTCGCGTAATCCCTGGAGCGCGATAGAAGATCGCCGTCCGCGACCGAACCGACCGGCCCGTCGGTTCTCCCTCCACGGCAGCCGACCACGGGCGCAGACCCGACGGCTGCAAACAACGCGATAGCGGACAGCCGTGTGGGACAACATCGCGCCACCGTGCCGATCCAGTGGCGCATCTAGTCCAGAGTATGCACGAGCAAGCCCGACCGCAACTTTGGTTCGAACCATGTGCTCTTCGGGGGCATGATGCCCCCCGCATCGGCCACACCCATCAACTGGTCCATCGTGGTGGCCTGCATCGCGAATGCGACCTCGGCTTCTCCCCTGTCTACCCGCCCCGCCAGCACACCCACGCCCCGGATGCCCCCGACAAAATCGACGCGCTTGTCGGTACGGATATCCCCGATGCCCAGTATTGGGGCCAGCACACGCTCGTAGAGGAGCACATAGTCCAGGGAGTCGACGGCATCGGCCATGTTGATCGAAGCGGGGTCGATATGTAGATGGAACCACTGCCCGGACACATAAACCCCCACACATCCTCGGCCCCGAGGTAGGGGCACCTGCACCTCTTCCACATTTCCAACCTGGGAGAGGGCATCTAGAAACTGGTCGCGCGTCAGGCCGTTAAGATCTCGCACGAGCCGGTGGTAGGGCAAGATATGCAGTTCGTCCGCGGCAAACAACACCGACAAGAACCAATTGTACTCCTCCTCCCCCGTGTGGTCGCTGTTCTGTTCGCCCAACGCCGCCCCGGCACGCGCCGCAGAGGCGGTGCGATGATGCCCATCGGCTACATAGGCCAGTTCCACTGCACCGAAAGCGCTGGCGAGCGCAGCCGTGTCCTCGACGCGATGCACCACATGCCGCACATCGTCATCGGCGACAAAGTCGTAGAGCGCCTCGCCCCGCTGAGCCGCCCTCAGCAACTCGGAGACGGTCTCGTCGCGACGATAGGTCAAAAACACAGGCCCGGCGTTCGCGCGCAATGCCAACACATGTCGCGTCCGGTCGTCCTCCTTATCTCTTCGCGTTTTTTCGTGCTTCTTGATCTTGTTGGCATTGTAGTCGCCGACATGACAGCAAGCGACGATCCCCGTTTGACGCACCTCAGTTCCGTTGAGTTCCGCCTCCTGCGTATAAACGTAGAAACAAGGATGTTGTTCCCGGATCAAAGCGCCGCGCGCCTGCAGATCGGCGAACGCCCGCTTGGCCTGGGCGTAGACCTGGTCGTCATGAGAGTCGGTTCCGAGGGGAAGATCCACTTCGGGACGAATCACGTGCATGAAGCTGTTCGGGCTCTTTTCTGCGATGGCGCGGGCCTCGTCCACGTTGACAACGTCGTAAGGCACGCTCGCCACTTCGGCAGCGAGTTCAGTGGGGGGTCGAAGCGCGGGAAAAGGATGGATACGCATGCACAGTCCTGTCCTCGATGGAACTGCGCGTCACATACCGCGGGAAGCCGTGCCACGCCATGCACAACCGCGAGCCGACGCGTTGGAGGCGCGACCGTCCCGGCGCCAGTCTTGGAGCAAGCGATCCAATTCGGCGGTCGCCTCGTAGGGCAGCTCCACCTCAATCCGCCGGCGAGGCTTCCACAAGGTGAGCGCTGCATTTTCGAACAGCTCACGTACGGCCCTAGCATACGCTCGGCCCAGGCCTCCCACCCCAAGTTTGGTGCCCACAACCTCATGCGCATGATGGCCCTGAAGCACATCCGAAATCCTGCGCCCTGCGGTTCCCCGCGGCTCACCGTCGTCACGGACCCGAACCTGGCCCGTCGACCGACCTGCCACGCCCAACAATGGTGCGTCGCCGCAGCGTAGACCTCACGGCGCTCCGCGAGCACCCGCGCAGCGGCAGCAAATGTGGCGGCCGGTGCCACGATGGCGATGAAGCGCGACCCAAGTATCTTCTCGATCTCCCACTCGCGGGGTGTGGTCACGGTTTGTGGCGAAAGCGGCGGACCCCCGCTCCGTTGGGCTGCCACGTCCCCCCAAGTTCGGCCCGTCCGGTTGGGCCCGCATTCGCGCCCGTCGCGCACACTCGCCAGCTGCACTCCACCCTCGCCGCATGGCCGCGAAGACTCGGCTAGAGCCACGACGCCCACGCTCGTCCGACTCGCCGCGTTTCGCTTACCGATCGCCGAGAGCTTCATGCCGCATCGATGTGGCCGGGCTCAAGCCAGCGACGCAACACCTCCACGAACTCCCCGGGCGGCGCTGGCTTGGCGACAAACGCATCCATCCCCGCCTCGAAGCATGTCTGTCGTTGCTCATGCGATACGCTCGCTGTCATGGCGACGATCGGGACGCGTTGGCTGTCGGCTTCCTCGGCCCGGATCCGCCGCGTCGCCTCCAGCCCATCCACGCCCGGCATGTAGCAATCCATCAAGACCAGCGCATACGATCCGGTTCTCACAGCCTCGACCGCAGCGAGTCCACCGGACACGACTTCAACCGATAGCCCCAACTTGATAAGCGTTTTGCGAGCGACCAATCGATTCACAGCATTGTCATCCACCACCAAGACCGGTAAACATGTGAGATCGCCCAACGAATCGGCCTCCACGGCACGCTTGGTGGCCTTTTCCAAGCTATCATCCTGCGCGACTGCGATCTGTTTGAGATGAAACTCGAACGTCGTGCCCCGCCCGGGCTCGGATCGCACGACAATCCCCCCGCCCATGATTTCGCACAAACGCTTGCAGATCGCGAGTCCCAATCCGGTCCCGCTCTTGCTACGTCGCGCCCCCAGTTCGGCTTGGCGGTAGGGATCGAAGATCGTGTCCAGAACGGCGTGTGGGATGCCAGATCCCGTATCCGTCACCGATCCTCGCAGCATGAGCACGCCGGACCCTTGATCCGTCGAGAGGCCGATCCGGATGGTCCCGGTCTCCGTGAATTTGACCGCATTGCCCACGAGATTCGACAGGATCTGCCGCAGGCGAACGGGATCCCCCACGAGATTTCTGGGCATCCCCGGCGCAGCGTCGAGAAGGAGTGCGAGGGCTCGTCCGGGAATGCTCGGCCGGAACAGCTCGATCACTTGGCGTGCCACCTCTACGGGGTCGTAGGCACGGTGATCGATGCGGACTTGTCCCGCATCGATCTTGGAGAAATCGAGCACGTCGTTGACGATCGTCAGAAGGTCCGCCGCACAACCGACCAAGGTATTGGCGTAGTCGCGCTCTTGCGCGGCCAAATCCGCCTCGCCGAGCAGCCTGGCTAGGCCGACGATGCCGTTGAGAGGTGTACGAATTTCGTGGCTAACCGTCGCCATCAGCCTCGCCGTGGAGTCGGCGGCGTCCCGCGCTTCCTGCATCTCGCTCACGAGATCCGCCCGGTCCCGATCCAGCTCGGCCGTGATCTTGGCCCGATCGACGGCGTTGCGCACAACGGTTCCGAGCAAAGCGGGCGTCACGTTCCGCTTCGACACATAGTCATGCGCGCCGCGTTTCATCGCTTCGGCGACCACAGCCTCGTTGCCCGCGGCCGACAGCATCACAACCGCGCAGCGCACATCCGCCAAGATCAGTCCGTCCAACACCGCAAGACCATCCATATCCGGCAAGAGATAATCGAGCAGGATGCAGTCTGGGGGCTCGCCCACGCATGCCGCGACGACATCTGCTCCCATCGCGGCCGTGGAAAAAGTCGTCGCTCGTCCGAACGCTGTCCTCAAGTGCAAACGATAGACATCTCGCGCCGTACCCGAGTCGTCGACAAGAAGAAAATGCACATGTCCCCCCTCACGGTCACCACCTCACGACCATCGACCGTAGTCGTGCCTAGTTTAGCCCGCCGATCGGCACCGCTGAGGACACCCCACCCAGGACACCCCACCCAGATAGCGTCCCAAGTCTGATCGCCACCGATGGTCCGACCGGCGTCGGGGGAACAAGTGGGGGGCCGCGTCAGCGCGTTTTCGAGTCGCCAACCCCACCACCTTGGCCTGCGAGCCGTTTGGCGCGATCCTGCATCTCGAGACAATACTTGAACCACGGCTCGGGCACTTCTTCAAACTCCACGCCAAAACCACCATGGCCCAAGCGCGAGAGCCTCGCCGGAACTTTCTTGGCCCATCTCACGACGCCACGCACACGCACAAGAACACCGCCGGGAAGCGAGATTTCGAGGTCCACGCGCGATCCCGGAAGTACGGGGGAGGCTGTCACGACATGGCATCCGCTCGGCCCGACATCCCCCGTGAACGCGATCTTCAACGGCGCCTCGGGGACGGCATACTGCACCCGAACACGCCCCCGATACCGGGGATAAGTTCTACGGTTTGCCATGGCATGAGTGTGCATGTAGCAAACGCTCGGGTCGAATGACAAAATCGGATGGATGCCGCGATCCTGCCTTCGCCTGGGCCACGTCACGTGGTGGGACCCGGAAAGTCTGCCCCACCACGCGGGCAGGGGACGGGTGTTTTCGCCCGCCTGCCGACGCCGCGCCCCCCAAGCCTCACGTAGCTGGGGGACGCGGTGGGCCGGTCTATACCCCCGTTACGCCCAACACTGAGCGTTGTCCCAAGGGTCGATGGCGATGCAGCCAAGACCCGTACCATCGGCACAGTAGTCCCCGCTGCCGGTGCAGTACTCACACGCCCAGATGGTCGACCCGCTGCAATCGGGATCGATCTCCCCGCAACCGCAATCACACCCGTCATCCGTACCGTAGTACTCGGGTCGGCACGTCCATGCTTCCGGGACGTCGTCCTGCCCGACACACACCGCGTTGTTCTCCGGATCGACGACCTCACACCCCTGGAGCTCGCTGCACGCGCCGCGATCGCGGCAATACCGACAAGCGTCCACGTTTCTGTCCCCACAGTCAGGGTCGATAGCTCCGCATCCGCAGTCGCATCCGTCACCCGTACCATAGTACCGCTCGCTACACATCCAGTCACCTGGCGGCGCGCCAGGGGAGAAGCAGGTGCTGTTGTCGTCGGGTTGGATCTGGGTGCAATCCTCTCCCCCGTCGTCATCGTCATCGTCATCGTCATCGTCATCGTCATCGGATCCTCCGGCCACGGTCCCCTTGCTCTTCCCCGTTGCGACAGCCGCGTCCCCTTCGTCGGGGTCGGCCCCGTTGGCCTGAACTGCGCAAGACCCCGCCTCCAGACAGAAATCGCAGGCACCCGCGTACACCTCCGCGCAATCGGGGTCGTGCGCCCCGCAGCCGCAATCGCAACCATCTTCCGTCCCGAAATACCCGGGGTCACATATCCATTGCGGTGGAACCGGGGTACTACAGCGCCAATTGGCAGACACGTCGATCACCTCGCAGCCCTCGTTCTCGGCGCATGAACCGATCGCGCTGCACGTATCGCAAGCCATGGAAGCGACATCGTCGCAGTCCGGGTCGTAGGCCCCGCAGCCACAATCGCAGCCGTCCTCGGAGCGGTAAAGCTCGGCGGCGCATGCCCAAGTTGCGGGCACATGGCCTTCTTCACAGGTCCAGTTTTCCTCGGCTGAGATGCCGCCGCATGCATCGTCGCCGGAGCACGACTCACTCGCGTCGCAGGATTCACAGTTCTCGACATGCGGGTCGGTGCAATCGGGGTCCAACGCGCCGCAGCCACAGTCACAACCGTCTTGGGTGCCAAAGTAGTCGGGGGCGCACATCCAAGCGGGATCGACGACGCACATCGCGTTGTTGGCGGGACGAATCGTGTCGCAGCCGCCAACAACGCTGCAGGCATCTTCGGCGTCGCAGCGCTCGCAAGCCTCCGCCGTGGGGTTTTGGCAGTCCGGGTCAAACGCACCGCAGCCGCAGTCGCAGCCGTCGTCCGTGCCGTAACGATCGAGCGAACATCGCCATTGGGCCCCCGGCCCGCTCGGGCCCGTGTCGATGTCCGTGATCTCGACCTGCACCTGGACGACGTTGTTGTCGTAGTCCGACTCTTCCAAGATTCGCTCGGGATTGAGCGAAACCTCGAGAACGTACGCTCCTGCGGCCACGCCGGTGATATCGACCCACTGACAGTCGAGCCCTGTCGAGTACACATCGGCCCAGCCCACGCTGATTCCCTGGGTGCCATCCGATAGTGGGTAGTGCCCAGGTCCGGCGTCGTCCGCATACGGGGTCAAGTCGATGAGCGCGAACGACATTTTGTGCCCTGTGCGGACCACATTCCCCTGCAGATCCAAAAGTCGGTAGTCGGCGTAGGCCTTGAAGTGTTGGTGCCCGTGGCACGCACCCCACTCGAATCGGTCTGGGTGGGATGCCGGAGATCCGACAACGAGGTCGGCGTCGCCGATATTCGGTGTCGAGGTTTCGAAGTGGAGCAAACGTCGCTCTCCCGCCGCGTCTACGCACGCCTCGGCCAACGCGCAGTCCTCCGCGGAAAACGACTGCGTGTCGGTGTAAACGGTCGCTTCAATACGGTCCGCCAGCGGCAAGATATCCGGCAGGGCACGGACGGGGTCTGACGTCGCCGGTGCTGGCTCTGGTGCTGGCTCTGGTGGTAGCGGAGCGGCGTCTGCCGAAGACGACGACCACAAGGCGACGCCAACAATGACCGAGAAACAGCGGGAGAGGCCTCGATTCGGATCTCTCTTTTGATTTAGATGGGCTGGATACATGCTGATACTCCTCGCTCCGGTGATGGGGTCGCGCGGCCGTCTTGGCCGATCGCCACCATCACCGCGAGTGACAGTGAGTACATGTCCGATGCCCGTAGCAGTTATGATCCTGCGCGCGTACGATCCTGTACTGGAGACAATTCTACCGTCCTAGCTCGGGATCCAATCCTGCGCTTGCACCGAATGGCGCGTGTCGCGCGCGCCTGCTCTATGGCTGTGGTGCGAGGCGGTAGATCTTGCCATCACCGTCGAGACCACCTTGCACGGCGACATACACGTCGCCCCAAGCGTTGGTGCCGAACGACATGGGGCTGCCAGGCACAGACTTATCCAACTCGATTTCTTCGACCATTTCTCCATCCCACGAGATTGCGAACATACGGTTGCTGACATAATCACCGAAGTAATAGCGCCCCTGCCAGTTTGGTACTTCACACGAACGATAGACATACCCACCGGTTACGGATTTTCCTGTGGAGCGGCCGTAGTCGAACAAGGGCAGAACCATGCCATCACCGTTGGTGGCATTGGGAGTGGGGTCGCTATCATCGCAGTCGGATCGAAAGCAGCTAAACCCCTCCATTTTGTTCCACCCATAGTTCTCGCCCTTTTCGATCAACGTAATCTCCTCCAATTCGCCTTGACCGACGTCGCCCGCATACATCAACTCGCTGACCGAGTCCCACGAGAACCGCCAGGGGTTACGCAAACCATAGGCCCAGATCTCCTCCCGATGCCCAGGGGTACCAGCAAAGGGATTGTCCGCGGGGATAAGGTAGGGCTGGGAGTCGTCGCTGACCACATCGATTCGAAGGATCTTCCCGTGCAGGCTATTTAGGTCTTGTCCGTTCTCTTCGGGGTCACCGCCATCACCGCCGTCACCCATACCGACGTACAGCATCCGATCCGGACCAAACCCGATCATGCCGCCATTGTGGTTGGTGTAGGGCTGGTCGATCTCGATGATCACCCGTTCGCTGCCGAGATCCACCTGGCTCGCGTCGCCGGAATCGAGCTGGAACTCGGACACGACCGTCTTCTTCTCACCCGAGGGATTGTAGTTGACGTAGACTTTGGGCACGTTGGGAAAATCAGGATGAAACGCGAAACCGAGCAGCCCCATCTCGTTCGCGTTCGTGCGCACGGATAGGCTGAGAAAGTTGTCCTCATCTTCGGGGGCTTGGTCTTGGCCAGGCTGGAGAATCTGTATCACGCCGGCGAACTGGTCGAGTACGTACAGTTGATCGGGCTGACGAGGGTGGCCCGCGACAAACAGCGGTCGATCAAAACCCGTCGCAATCTGTTCGAACGCCAAGGCTGGGTCACCGTCTACTGGATCGTAAGGGCACGGAGGGATGTCATCATCATCATCATCATCATCATCATCATCATCATCATCATCATCATCATCATCATCATCATCATCATCATCATCATCATCATCATCATCATCATCATCATCATCACCATCCCCATCTCCATTCCCGTCTCCATCTCCAGCATCATCGTCGTCTCCAGTATCATCATCGTCTCCATCTCCATCTCCATCTCCATCTCCAGCATCATCGTCGTCCCCACCATCATCGTCATCGTCGCCATCCCCATTGTCGCCATCGCCGACATCACCATCTCCATCTCCATCATCATCATCATCATCACCATCATCCTGCCCTCCATCTCCATTCGTCTGTGTCTTCTCTGCGTCGGAAGAGTGGTTCCCTCCGGAGCCTTCATCTTTGCACGAACAGGTCAGAACGAAGAGCGAAAGCGATGCGAAAACGGCGGGTCGGGTCTTCATGTGGTCCTCCGATGGCGACGTAGACAGCGTAACACGAGGCCTCCGTAGCGGCCGATCGCGGGTCGAAAACACCCCCAACGCGCACCGACTCTGTCAAGGAGATCTGATTCATTCGAGCCGAATTTCGGACACTCCCGAGCCCGCCCCTGGGCCCCGGCGCCGAAGGCGGTGTTCGGCCGCAGCGCGGGGCGGGAGCGCTTGCGTTCCCATAGGCTTGCGGCGAATCTGTCGCGCATGAGCCACGGCCCGGTTCTCTCCTTCGAACTCAACGGCGAGCCCATCACCACGACAGTGCCGGCCCATTGGACGCTGCTCGAGCTCCTACGCTATCGGCTGGATCTCATCGGCAGCAAACAAGGCTGCGACAAAGGAGATTGTGGCGCGTGCACCGTGCAACTGGACGGCGAGCCGGTGCTCGCTTGTCTCACGCTCGCAGCAACGACGCAGGGACGCTCCGTGACCACCGTCGAGGGCCTCGGCTATCAACGTGGTGCGTGCCATCCTTTGCAAGACGCTTTCGACCGCTTCGATGCCGCGCAATGCGGTTTTTGTACGCCCGGGATCCTCCTGAGCGCCGAAGCGCTGCTGCGCAAACAAGCTCGGGCGGTCTCGCGCGAGGAGGTCCGTGCGGCGCTGGCCGGGAACCTCTGCCGCTGCACCGGATACACCAAGATCATCGACGCCGTCGTGGACTGTGGCGAGCGTTTGTACGGTCCGCCGGTCACCGAGGCGGCCCCGACGGACTGAATCGACTTCAAGGTAAAAAAAATGGCGACCCGATCTCCGACAACCAAGAGCGCGCAGGCCCAAGCGGCGGCCGGCGGCACGACGAAGGCGTGGCAAATCGGCCGCTCGCATCGCAAGGTGGACGCGATGGACCGCATGCGCGGTGTCGCACGCTACACCGACGACCTCAAGCTCCCCGGTATGCTGCACGCGAAGATCATGCGAAGCCCGCATGCCCACGCGAACATCAAGGGCATTGATACCAGCCGCGCACTGAATCTCGAGGGCGTGTTCGCAGTGGTCACCGGCCAGGACTTCAAAATCCCCTACGGGGTAATCCCGTGGACGCCCGACGAGAACGCCCTCGCGGTGAACAAGGTGTGTCACGTAGGCGACGGGATCGCAGCAGTCGCGGCGACGGATGAAGACACGGCCATTGAAGCGGTCAACCGCATCGACGTGGACTACGAACTTCTCAAGGCTTACTTCGATCCAGAGGAAGCACTCATGGAAGGGGCCCTACAGATCAACCCCCATGCGAAGCGCGGCAACCTATCGAAGAATCTCATTCTCGAGTTCGGCGACGCCGCGCGGGCCGTACAGAATTCCCAGCTCGTGATCGAGGGCGACTATTTTTTTTGCGGCACCACCCACGCCGCTCTCGAGCCCCACTGCGCCGTGGCCCAAGTCGATCCCAACGGTTTACTGACCGTATGGTCTGCCACGCAGGTGTCTCACTATCTGCATCGTGAGCTGGCGAAGGTACTCGAACTCCCCGCCCACAAGATTCGCGTGATCCAGCCCCCCCTGGGTGGGGCCTTCGGTGGCAAAAGCGAGCCTTTTGATCTCGAATTTTGTGTGGCCAAACTGGCTCTCATCACCGGCCGCCCGGTCAAGCTGCTCTATACTCGCGAGGAGGTGTTCTACAGTCACCGCGGTCGCCACCCCATGAAAATGCGCTATCGGACGGGCTTCTCCCGTGAAGGCAAGATCCAAGGTGTCGAGGCGCGCACCATTATCGACGGCGGCGCGTATTCCAGCTTCGGTCTCGTGACAACCTACTACTCGGGGCAATTGTTGTGCGCACCCTACGATTTCCCCGCCTACCGCTTTCACAGCACACGCGTGTATACGAATAAGCCCGCCTGCGGGCCAAAACGGGGCCACGGATCCGTGCAGCCGCGTTTCGCACTCGAGGTCCAACTGGACAAAGCCGCAGTGAAGTTGGGGATCGATCCCATCGATCTGCGACGACGCAACGACCTGGGCAGCCACTCCACGACCATCAACGAGTTCAGAATCGGATCGAACGGTTTTCTTGCGTGTCTCGAGGCCGTGGAGCGGGCGTCGCAGTGGAAACAGCGGCGCGCCCAGCTTCGCTACGGTTGCGGCCTGGGGGTTGCAGGAAGCACGTACATCTCCGGCACAAACTACCCGATCTATCCCAACGACATGCCCCAAGCGGCGGTGCAAATTTGCATCGATCGCAGTGGCCGAGTACGCGTGTTCTCAGGCGCGAACGATATCGGCCAGGGCAGCGATACGATGCTGGCGGTCATCACGGCCCAAGAACTGGGCGTAGAACTCGACGATATCCGAGTGCTCTCCGCCGACACGGATCTATGTCCCGTCGATCTCGGAGCCTACAGTTCGCGCATCACCCTCATGGTAGGCAACGCTTGTTTGGACGCGGCTCACAAGTTGCGCAAAAAAGTGTGCGCCGCGGTGGCGAAGCGTTGGGAGATCCCGGCAACACGCATCACTTTGGTACAGCGCAAGGCGATGGATATCGAGGACCCAAGCCACCATATCGCCATCGCCGAGGCCTTCAGCTGGGCGGAGGCGGATCACGGCCTGCTCGGCGAGGTGGGCAGCTACAATACGCCGAAAGAAGAGCGACACGGAACATACCGCGGCGGCACGATCGGTGCATCGCCGGCCTACAGTTTCACGGCCCATGTTGCCGAAGTCGGCGTGGACGAGGACACCGGGGTGGTCGAGGTGAAGAAGATTTGGGTCGCGCACGACTGCGGACGCGCGCTCAGCCGAAAGATCGTCGAGGGTCAGATGGAAGGCTCCGTGTACATGGGATTCGCAGAGGCCCTTTTCGAGTCGCACGAAGTCGACCCCGAACACGGAGGCGTGCACCGAGGCCCGAGTCTGCTCGACTACCGGTTGCCCACCTTCGCCGACACGCCGCCGATCGAGAGCCTGATTATCGAGGCTCCCGATGCCAACGGGCCCTACGGCGCCAAAGAGGCTGGAGAGGGCCCCTTGCACCCTTGTATCCCCGCCATAGCGAACGCGATCTACGACGCTGTGGGCATTCGCATGGATCACATGCCTTTCGACCCGCCAAGCGTACTGGCGGCCCTCGACACGCGCCGCGCTTCGGACATGGCAGGCACCACCACCAGGCACCCGCGACCCACCGGGTCCGCCACGGGTCCCGGGAGGCCCGCCTGATGCTACGCCTTCCCCCCTTCGACGTGGCCACGCCCGCCACTGTGGCGGAAGTCGTCCGCGCCCTCGAAGCGACACCGGATGCGCGCATCCTCGCAGGCGGCACGGATTTACTGCCGAACCTCAAGCATCGACTCGAGCGACCGCCCGCCCTGATCAGTCTCGCGCGAGTGACAGCATTGCGGCAGGTGATCGATAAGGATGACGACAACGCAGTGCGCATCGGTGCCGGCGTGTCGCTTTCGACGCTGTCGACCCACCCGTTGGTGCGGGGAGCTTTCCCGAGTCTATGTGAGGCGGCCGAGCGTGTGGCGAGCCCAATCATCCGCAACATGGCGACCCTCGGTGGCAACGTGCATCTCGATACGCGCTGCCGCTACGTCAACCAGACGCAGTTTTGGCGCCAGGGAATCGGCGGTTGCCTCAAAGCTGAAGGGGATGTGTGTCACGTGGTGCCAAAGGGACGCAACTGCGTCGCGGCGCTGAGTTCGGATTGCGTGCCGGTGATCGTCGCGCTCGATGGATCGATCGAACTCGTTGGGCCCGAAGGGCAGCGCACGATCCCGGCAGAGGCCTACTTCCGAGCGGACGGGCTCCGACACACGGTGCGAGTATCGAACGAGGTGATGACGGCACTGATCCTGCGCAAGCCTGCAGCGTATCGACGCGAACGCTACCTCAAGTGGACCGTGCGCAAGAGTATCGATTTTCCGCTCTTGAGCGTGGCCATGCGTTTCGATCTCGAGACCGAAGCGCCCGATGCTCCCGTTACGGCAGTGCGCATCGTTGTGGGCGTGTTGGGAGCCAAGCCTCGCCTCGTCGGCAAACTGAACGCCGCCATCGGCATGCGCTTTTCGGATCCGAAGGTGGCGGACATGATCAGTCAGGCGGTCCACTCCCAGTGCCGCCCGCTCGAGAACATCCCCTACGACGCGGCCTATCGCCGGCGCATGTTGCAGGTCTATACGCATCGGGCCATCCAAGCCATGGCGACACAGGCCGCAACGAGTCCCAGCCAGCCCGGGAGGAGATGACACGACCCGCCGGGAGACCCCCCGGTGATGGCGTGGCCCAAGCAGCTGGAGCGACGGCGTGGTTTCCATGTACGGGGTGGGCAACACAGCACGACGCGACCGCGGCTGCGAAAGGACGTGCGCCACCTACGACGACTTGGAGTCGTTACCCCATCCCTGGTGGGAGCCAGACCCTGCCAGTTTCGCAATCTAGATGTCGAAACTGTACGCCACCCTCTCCGATCTGAATATGGCCCAAGGTTATCGGAAGGGGAGGACGACGCGGGCCGATGGAGCCAGGATTGAACAGGGCAACACGCCCGTCACGACCCAGAAAGGGCACATGCGAATGACCGAACACCACGAGATCAGCATCGCAAGCCTGGGCCATGCGACGTGCTTCCGCCTGTAAACGAACCCCGTACACAGCGATATGGGTCAACATGATCCGCAACAGAATCTGGTCGCCTCGTCGGATGTGAATCTCCTCGAGATCGGGCATGTCCGACGCACGGCCGTCGATGTTTCCGCGCACATACACGAGCGGTGCGACCTCCTCGAAGCGATCGAGCACCGACAGTCGTCCGATATCGCCGCCGTGTAAGATCAGATCCGGAGCGAGCTCTCGGACAAGCCCCACCGCCGCCGCGTGCGGCTCGCTATGGGTATCCGAGATCACAGCAAGACTCAGGGCTCCCGACGGTGCGGTACGAACCACCTTGGGGACTCGCCGGACCATGGGTTGACGCGCCTGTGCCTGTCCATACCCGCGGCCACGCCCTCGATCGGTTGCCATCACGAGGCGCATAGCAGCGAGGGCGGGCCCACGGCAAGGAGATCGGGCCTGGTGCAGAAGCGGGCGCGAGCCCGCTGTCGAGAGCCGCGCGGCGCGCCTGTTATGATTTTGAATGTCATTGTCATTATTGATACAAACTGCTAGTCACCTACCCGTGGTGCCTCTTCCCACGATCTCCGTGCTCAGCCGCCGGCTGCGAACCACAGCGCTTGCGCTCACTTTTGCATCTACTGGCGCCTTCAGCGCGATCGCCTATCCCAAGCCTATCCCGTTCTCGTACCCCCACGCGACGCAGCCGCAAGGCGCCCTCGAACTGGAACAGTTCGTCGACATGGTGCCGGTCCGCGTAACACGGGAAAACGACACCACGACCGAGGCCATGACCAGCGTCCGGGCGGTTCTTCAGACCGAGCTCGAGTGCGGCCTGACTGTCAAGGACCGGGTGACCTGATCCCATCACAGTTCGGCTGACGTGATCCCGACCGTGAGTCACGCCGGACCTCTCTGCGGTAATCTCACTCACGGCCCTCCAGGTCGCCTGACCTGATCCCAAG
>JAZGFE010000115.1:0-4295 GCA_036479215.1 Nannocystaceae bacterium
GGCGAGGTTTGAGTCTTCAGACATGGCGGACCTGGTTTCGTTAGCTTGGAGCTCCGAAAAACCTAAGCTCCGCGAAGACAGCGTCAAGTGATAGGTGCGGAGTTTTCGGAGCGGGTAGAGAGGACGAACAAGAATATCGAGAAATGAAACCGGCAGTCGAGGGGGAAAATGTGATCGGGGTCAGGCATCGCTCAATCGCCTCAACAGTTGGAATCAAAGATCGGTGTCCAGCTACAATCGGCAGATGGAGGGCGTCAGAAGAGATGGCGGGCCTGCTAGGGGCGGGAGATGTGCCGGGGGATCGCGCGCAACTCTTGGCGATGCTAGGCTCGCGCGGATGTCAGCGTTCCACTTCCCCCATCATCCTTTTTCCTTCTCGCTGGCGGTCACGCTGTTGGTCACGGCCTGTGCCCCGTCACTCGCGGACACAGCAGCGGAGGCGGCGGCTCCGGCTCCGGTTGCGTTGCAGAGCGCCGTTTCTGCCGTCGATCCCGTGCGGCTAGCGACGCCCCCGTTGGCGGAGGTGCGCCCCCACAACGTCGAATCTCCCCACGGTACCCGTGTCGACAACTACTATTGGTTGCGGGACGATGAGAGAAAAGACCTCGACATGCTCGCATATCTTGAGGCTGAGAACGCCTACAAGGAGCAGGTCCTGGGGCACATCAAGCCGCTCGAGGAAAAGATTTTTTCCGAAATCGTGGGTCGGATTCAACACGAGGACTCTACCGTACCCTACCGATATCGTGGTTATTACTACTTAACACGTTTTGAGGAGGGCAAAGAGTACCCGATCCACGCGCGCAAGAAAGGCAGCCTCGACGGTGCAGAAGAACGGCTGCTCGATGTGAATCTGTCGGCGGACGGACACAAATATTACAGCGCGCGCGGCCTACAGGTGAGCCCTGATGGGAGGCTGCTGGCGTTCGCGGAGGATACGGTGGGACGCCGCCAGTATACCGTGCGGATCAAGGACCTCGCCACAGGTCAGCTTCTTCCCGATTCACTTCCCGGAACCGCGCCTTCCGTCGCGTGGGCCGACGACAACAAGACTTTGTTCTATGTCGAGAAGGACCCCGTGACGCTGCTGGGGGTGCGCGTAAAGAAACACACCCTGGGTGCGCCCGCGCTTCAAGATTTCGTGGTTTACGAGGAGAACGACCATGGCTTCTATATGAGCGTGGGTCGTACGGGGGACGATAAGTTCATTGTGATCAGACTGCGTAGCACGATCTCCAACGAACTGCGCTATCTTCCTGCAAGTGGCCCCAGTGCATCGTTTCAGGTCCTGGCACCACGAGAGCGTGACCACGAGTACGATGCGGATCACGTCGGGGGAAAATGGGTTATTCGCACCAACTGGCAGGCGAAGAACTTTCGACTGATGACGGTCCAAGATGGGCGTGCTGGCGACAAAAGTCGGTGGAAGTCGTTCGTCGAGCACGACGCGAAGGTTATGATTTCCGGGTTCGAGGCCTTCGATAGCTATATTGTCGTGGCGGAGCGTAGCGAAGGATTACGGAGAATTCGGGTGCGTTCGTGGGATAAGAAGAGTGAGTTCTTTGTCGACTCGGATGAAAGCGCTTATAGGACGGCGATCAGTGTGAATGAGGAACAAAATACGGACTGGCTGCGATATACTTATACGTCCCTCACGACGCCATCTACGGTGTACGAGATCAATATGCGCTCCCGGGAGAGACGGCTGCTCAAGCAAGATCCCGTTTTGGGGGGATTCAATCCTACGGACTACACCACGAAAAGGATATGGGCCACCGCCCGAGATGGCACAGAGATTCCCGTATCCATCGTACACCGCAAGGATGTTCGCAAGGACGGAACGGCGCCGATTTACCAGTATGCCTACGGAAGCTACGGCTCCTCCACGGATCCCCGCTTTAGTTCGCCGCTCCTTAGCCTTCTCGATCGCGGTTTTGTATACGCGCTAGCCCATGTTCGTGGAGGGCAGGAGATGGGGCGGGCCTGGTACGATCAGGGAAAGATGCTCAACAAAAAGAATACGTTCACAGATTTTATCGACGTGACGCAGTTCTTGACGCGCGAGGGCTATGGTGCGAAGGACAAAGTCGTCGCTGCAGGCGGTAGCGCGGGTGGGCTCCTCGTGGGGGGTAGTCGCAAACATGCGACCCGAGCTTTATCGAGCGATGGTCGCTCGCGTACCCTTTGTCGATGTGGTCACGACCATGCTCGATGAAAGTATCCCGCTAACGACCAATGAATTCGATGAGTGGGGAAATCCAAAAATTCGATCGTTCTATGACTATATGTTGTCCTACTCTCCCTACGACAATGTGAAGGCACAGGCCTACCCATCGATGCTCGTGACCACCGGGTTGTGGGACAGTCAGGTTCAGTATTTTGAGCCGGCGAAGTGGGTAGCGAAGTTGCGCGCGACGAAGAGCGACCAGAATCTACTCGTATTTCACGTCGAAATGGGAGCGGGCCACGGCGGCGCGTCGGGCCGATTTCGGAGGCACAGGGAACGCGCGTTGTCGTTCGCGTTCATCCTCGACCGCCTCGGCATGGTGGAGGAGGCCGGCGTTTCGCGGCGTTAGGGCGCGCCGATCCTCTCGCGTCGTTCGGCTGTGCGTGGGGCCGGGAACGGAGGTCGTGGATGAAAATGGGGCCACGCCTCCGTGGCCCGTGACGGGTGGCGCAGGAGTGCCACCCTTGCGCACGAACGCGCCATCGCCGTGCCGGCCGGGGGGAGAACGGACCTGGCCGTGGCGGGAGGGTTTCGTCTTCTGTTCACGGCCCTATCGAGATATCCTCCAATGATGACGGTCTTGGAGGGCGCGGCAACGCACACCATGGAGCACTCCGAGCTCGATGGTCGCTATCAGATTTGCGGATTCCTCGGGGATGGGGGCTTCGGCGTGGTCTATCGCGCCAAGCAAATCTCGACCGGGCAGACGGTGGCCCTCAAGTTGCTGCGCAACGTGGCGGTGGAGAACCGATCCGAGGCGACGGCGGGGTTCTTGCGTGAGCTCGAACTGTGCGCGGGGCTTTACCACCCCAATATCGTGCGTTTGATCGACAGTGGGTCGCTGCCCAAGGATTGTTGGTATGGCGTATTCGAGTTTGTACCCGGGGAGACGCTCGCCCAGCTTCTACACCGGCAGTCGTGTCTCATACCGTCGGCGGCGGCCGACATCATGGGGCAGGTGCTCGATGGATTGGCCTGTGCGCACAAAGGGGGCGTGGTCCACCGCGACCTCAAGCCAGCCAATATCATGGTTGGTCAGACGGGTGCGAGGCTGAACGCGAAAATCCTCGACTTCGGCATCGGAACCTACAGTTCTACCGCGCATCGGGAACAGTTTCTGAGCTGCGATCGTGTGTCGAAAATCGTCGGTACTCCGAGCTACATGTCCCCCGAACAGGTAGGACAAGGGTCGATGACCCCGGCATCCGATCTGTACTCTTGGGGACTGGTGATGCTCGAGTGTCTTTCGGGCCATCCCGTTGTCCGCGGGTCCTCTGTCGCGGAGGTATTGTATCACCATCTGGGCCCGGCGGAGGTTGCGCTGCCGGAGTACCTGGCGGATCATCCCCTCGGCGCGTTGTTGCGATCGGTGTTGCGGAAGAAGGCGGAGATGCGGCTCGGTGACGCGGTGCAGGCTCTCGCCCAGCTAGAAACTGTGGATATGGCCGACCTGGACGCGCGCTGGCGGGACTGTGTGCCTCGAGAGGGGATGTCGGATGGGGATGGCGAAGCTTCTGTTTCAGAGCTCGCGTCCCATGGCCTTCGGACGGGCCCTGTGGGTGATCCCTCGTGCACGGCGAACCTGCGTACGGCCACCGAATTGCAGGACCCAACTCCAGCACCCTCCGAGGGGCTGCTGGTCGAGTTGGAGCAACATCGAGAACGCAATGTCCGGCAAAAAGCGCGACTCGAGATCATGAGGGAGCTGTCGAGGCTGGTCCGCGGTTACGACGGGCGTGCTCTCGATGAACCTTTAGCCGCACTCACGGAGAAGGCGGCCTATCTAATGGTCGTCTCCCGGGCCAGCGTGTGGGTCCTGGCCGGGGACGAGTTGCGCTGCCTCAAGCTCTATGACTCCGAGCGAAATGTGCATGAAGATGGAGCCCGGCTGACCGCGAGTCAGTTTCCGGCTTAGGGGCCGTATAAAAACAACTCGACCCATCAGGCCACTCGCCACCACTGTATCTACCTAAACCCTAGGTGATATCGTATAGTTCCAGTCGGGGTGGAAACGATGCCTCCTTATGTTGATCGTCTCCATCTCATCGTCTGTCACTCTTCTCCCTTT
>JAZGFE010000116.1:0-7147 GCA_036479215.1 Nannocystaceae bacterium
CGATCAACACCTTTTATCCCTCGGAGGGATGGCCTACCGTTAACACATTGTGTACTTATTCGTGGCAAAAAGTATTGGACATTCTGCCGCGGCAATACGCTGTTAAAAAGGCGAAACCTGAGTCTGATACAGGGTGCGTGCTGCGTTGTGCAGGCGCCGCGCGTTACTCTGCGAGCAGTTCCTTTAGAAGGGTGAGATTGGTGTCGTGCTTGTTGTCGTACGTGTCTCCGATCCGTCGAATTTTCATCCCGCGGTCGTAGATCGCGGTCACGGCTTGCGACCAGGTCCCCCACGGGTTCGCCTGGAAATAGCGGTTGATCACTTCCCATTTCGGGTCGAGGAGGAGATGCGTCGCGGTGAAGTTGAGTTCTTGTGTCCACTGATTGAGTGCTTCAACGGTGGGCAGTTCGTCGTCTTTGATCTGGGCTCCACCATTTTGCATGCCGATGAGGTAGATCACGTCTGCGTCTTTGAGTTCCCCACGCTGCCAACCGCCCAACTGACGGAGTCGTTCTTTGCAGGGGGGTCACCAGTAAGCTCCCTCTTCGAAGAAGACGATCTCTCCACAAAAATCGAACAGAGAAACTTCGTCACCAAACGTGTTCTCTAGGGTCCAGTCGTCGGCGATGTCGCCATTTGCATCACCTTCGGAAACGATGCCATCGCAGGGGTCATCGCCGTCGCCATCGCCGTCGCCAGCATCGCCATCGCCAGCATCGCCATCGCCAGCATCGCCGTCGCCGCCATCGCCGTCGCCAGCATCGCCATCATCGCCATCGCCAGCATCGCCATCGCCAGCATTCCCGCTGTCATCGTCATTCCCGCTGTCGTCGTCATTCCCGCTGTCATCGTCATTCCCGCTGTCGTCGTCATTCCCGCTGTCTTCGTCATTCCCGCTGTCTTCGTCATTCCCGCTGTCGTCGTCATTCCCGCTGTCGTCGTCATTCCCGCTGTCGTCGTCATTCCCGCTGTCGTCGTCATCGTCATTGTCATTCCCGCTGTCGTCGTCATCGCCATTCGCGTCGTTGTCGTTCCCTTCTTCGCTCTCGTTCGAACCGGCCGGCGTGTCGCTTTTTTTTTCGCAAGCGGGCAAAGCCACGGTCAGTGCGAATAGCAGTCCTGTTTTCTTCATACATTTCAGTATAGAGATTGTCCTCGATAAGAGTCAAGGGCTTGCCGTGAAACGTTTAGGGGAGACCGAACGACGGCGCGTTGCCATGCGTGAATGCTGTGGGCGCTCGACGTTTTCATGACCAATTCTCCGAGAGGATGACGGCGTCATCCTCTCGGATGGATGTCCTTGTAGGTCAGGCGAACGTGGATCAGGGCGAGCCGCGTTCAGGCACGAAAAATTATGAATGTAGTTTGATCAAATCGAGAGTGGCGGGACTGGCGTCTCCTCTGGGTATTCAGCGTGTCTACATCCACGACCCCTTTGGATTCGTTGGCGTTTACGTTGAGCCAGTCGGGCGCTGCGTTCGGTCAGCGGGGCGCGACGTTTGGGCTTCCCCCGGCTTGGGCATGGACTCAAACGTCGGGTAGGTTCTCGCTGACGGACGGAGCGAGGTCGCGGGTTCACCTCGTCAACGGCGCTCGCGATCGCGCGGCCGAGCACGCGCTGACGGCAGGTGTCGCGTGCGAGAAGGGCGGGAATACCTTCCGCTCTGGAAGCCTGCTAGGTTGGCGTTCGACACTGGAGTCTCCTTGCGTGAGCAGCGATCGCCCTTATCAGCCGGCCGGTGACGGCGGCCGGAAGCCCCTCCGCACCCTCTTGCGACCGCCTCCCGGCGAGGTGGATGAGAACCTGCAGGATGTCGCGCCCTCCGGGACACCCGCGCCGGCCGGCTCGTCGGTGCCGTCTGTCCCGTCCACGCCCGCGCCTACCCAGTGGATGCCCCCGCGGACGCACGCGTCGGGGCCGGGGGGGACGAGTGGATCAAGTGGCGACGCAGCGTCGCGGACAGGCGCGGTGCCCGGGTTGGGAGTGGGGTCCGGCGCGGGGCAACAGCATACCGCTCAGCCGCCGGCGCTCGCGGACGGCTCACGGACGGAGTTTGTCGCGCCGCCGGAAGACAGCGAAGGGTCGAGCACCGAGTTTGTCCACGGCCCCGAACCCCACGACGCCACGGAGTACATGGCGCAGCCCGATTGGGCGGAATCCAGTTCGCGGACCCAGATCACCGAGGCGCCGCCACCGGAGGTGGTGGCGGAGTTGCCTCGGGATGCTGCGTTGCGCGGCCATGGACCGGCAGGGAAAGTCACGGTGTTGTCGGGCTCGCTCAACGGTGCGAGCTACGCGCTTGCTGCCAAGGTTTCGTTGGGTCGCAGCCCGGATTGTACGATCACCTTGCCCGATGGGACCGTGTCCGCAATCCATGCGGTGGTGATCAGGTGGAGACGGCGTTCCATGTTGCTCGACTGGGACAGCAAGAGTGGCACGACGCTGAACGGCCAGAGAGTCGTTCGCGCATTTCTCAAGAACGGCGATCGCATCGGGGTGGGGGGTGTTTCGCTCCAGTTTCACGCCGCTAGCGACGGCCGTCGGCTCGGGGTCTGGGTGCTGTCGGGCCTCGGCGTGGTGTCGGGCCTGGCGTACCTGGCACGTGGGTTTTTTGGCACGTAGCACGCGCCACGCAGCACGCAATTGGGTGAGGGGTGCGTGGCCTACCCGTGCAAGTGCAAGGAGAAAAACAGTGGAACACGGATGGCGAGAAGGGCGGTGGCTAGAGCTGTGAGGCCAGCGGGCGCGAGCCACATGCCCAGTAGCTGTTGTCGAGGGCTCGCCTGGGCACTGCCGAGCCACACGGTACCTTGTACCAGTCCCACGAGGCCCGCGAACGCGAGGACGTGCAGCAGCACCATGGCCCGAGTCTAACAGCGAACGACGCCGGGCGCCGCGTCGTTTTGGCGTTCGGCTGCGGTCGCGCTACATACCCCCCGGTGTCCGCCCTCGCCTCTTCCCTCGAACAGCCCGCGTCCGTCATCGACCCGTGGATCGCGGCGTGTCTCGGCGCGCTACAGGGCGTGGCCGAATTTCTCCCGATCTCGTCTTCGGGCCACTTGTCGCTGGCTCAGGTGCTGCTGGGCATCGATTCCGCGCAGGGCGGGCTGCGATTTAGCATTGTCGTGCATTCGGGCACGCTGCTCGCGGTGTGTTGGGTCTATCGGGGGGATATTTGGCGACTCCTGCGGGCGGTGTTCCACGTGGAGGACCGCGAAGGTCGTGCCATGATCGGCTCGTTGCTGGTGGGATCTTTGCCCTTGGTAGTCGTGCTGTTGCCCGGTGTGGAGGGGCTCGTGGTCTCCGCTGCCGGCAATCTGACCGCGATAGGATCCGCATTCTTGGCCACTGCAGCCCTCCTTGCCTATTGTCAACGGCGTGACTGCGGCAGTCGTGTCGAAGCGTTTGCAGCCCCGGCTTGGCGGCAGGCGCTTTGGATAGGGTTTGCGCAGCTTGTCGCTGTGGCACCCGGCGTGTCGCGCAGTGGTGCAACGATCGCGTGTGGCTTGGCTTTGGGTCTCGGGCGGGCCCAGGCGGCTCGGTTTTCGTTCTTGCTCAGCCTGCCTGCGATCGGTGCCGCGACATTGCGGGAAGCCGCGGCCATCGCGTCCGCGGATGAGCTTCGGGCCGTGGAGGCCGAGCCGTACGCTGTGGGATTTGTCGTGAGCTTGGTGGTCGGCTTGCTGTCGCTTCGGGTTTTGTTGAAGATTCTCGAAAGATTCGGACTTTTTCCCTTCGTGCCGTACTTGGTGGTCGTGGGCATTGCTGCCATCGCATTGCGCTAGGTTCCTGATATGACGAAACGAGTCGCGCTGATCATGGCCGGTGGGGTTGGAGCTCGTTTGTGGCCCGCCTCCACTTCGGAGAGGCCCAAGCAGCTCATCGACGGACTGCCCGCGGCGGGACAGACGCTGCTGTCGGCCACGATCGACAGGATCGCGCCGGTGGTGCCCGTCACATCGACCTATGTTGTCACGACGCGTGACCAACGGGACGCGGTGTGCCGAGCCTTGCCCGATCTACCAGCCGAGAATGTGTTGGCAGAGCCTTGTGGCCGCAATACTGCCGCATGCGTCGGTCTCAGCATCGCGTGGCTGCGCGTCCAGCTGGGCGCTGCCTTCGACGATACGATTGTCGTTGCGCTACCTGCCGATCATTTCGTCGCCAAGCCAGAAACGTTCGCGCGGCATCTCGATGTCGCCTGCCGACACGCCCTGGCGGGGGATGCCGTCACCCTATTGGGCATCGAGCCCACCCGGCCCGATACAGGGTTCGGCTATATCGGCCATCGGGAGCGCATCGCGTTGGACGGGGACGGGGACGGGGACGGGGACGGGGACGGGGACGGGGACGGGGAGATCGCTGCATACCAGGTGGCGCATTTCAAAGAGAAGCCCGACCTGGCCACGGCGCAAGGTTATCTGTGCTCGACATCGATCAACTACCTTTGGAATGCAGGCGTGTTCGTGCTCCCGGCGCGGCGGGTCGAGCGAGAATTCGCGGCACACCAGCCGCAGATGTGGTCGACCGTACGCCGTGTGGCGGTTTCACTCGCAGCCGGTGAGGAGGGCGGAGCGGCAGACCACGCATATGCGGCGGTTGCCGAGATGCCCTTCGACAAGGCGATAGTCGAGCAGCAGCGCGACGCCAGAGTCGTACCCTTTGATGGGGGTTGGACCGATGTGGGCTCTTGGGACGCGCTGGCCACCGTGATCCCCAGCGACGCCCAGGGAAACGTGATCGTTGCCACCTCGGATGGCAGCACAGTGGTGTGTGGGGCAACGAACACTTTGGTGTGGAACGAGGACGCTACGGTTGGCGTGATTGGCGTCTCCGACATCGCCGTGGTGGTGAGGGCTGGAAAGGTCTTGGTGTGTCGCCGGGAGGATGCGCAGCGTGTGCGGGAGATCGTCGATCGCCTCCACAAGCACGAGACCTAGTCGGAGCTCGCTTGGGCTCGGTGACGCGTCTTGACCCGCTATTTCCGCTCGCGCGTCGTGTGATGCTCGATCACATTGTCGTGGTCGGGAACGTGCACGATGCGCTGCACGAATATGCCCGGCAGGTGGATATCGTCCGGGCCGAGCTGCCCCACCTCCACCAATTCGTCGACTTCGGCTACTGTGATTCGGCCGGCCATGGCGGCGAGAGGATTGAAGTTCTGCGAGGTCCGATAGAAGCGTAGATTGCCCATGGCATCGCCATGGGCCGCGCGTACGATGGCGTAGTCGCTGCGAAGCGCGGTCTCCAGTACGCAGCTACGCCCGTTGAAGTCCCGCGTCTCCTTACCCTCCGCGACCACTGTGCCCGCGCCGCTGGGCGTAAAGAAAGCTTCGATGCCGGATCCGCCGGCACGCAGTCGCTCGGCCAGCGTACCTTGAGGTTGGAGTTGTACCTCGACCTGACCCGCGAGCATCTGCTGTTCGAGATCCGGGTTCCCGCCGACAAAGCTGCAGATCACCTTGGCTACCTGTCCGTGTTGGAGCAGTACCGCAAGGCCTTGGCCTTGATTGCCACAGTTGTTGGAGATGATGGTGAGGCCACGCCTACCTTGGCTTGCGAGTGTGGCGATACAAGCTTCCGGGTTGCCGCACAGGCCGAATCCTCCAACGGCGATGACAGCACCGTCGCGTAGATCTGCCAGCGCGGAGCCGACGTTGGGAAAGACCTTGGTGGGGGGGTGGATGCGCATGGGGGGGGCCTCTCGGTGCGTCGGGTTGGCGCTGGATTGGTGTCGGATTGGCGGCGGCTTGGAGGCGATCGTGGCGAGTCGACAGCCGGCGTTGGCCGACTGCTAGAATCGGTCGGGGCGAACGAGGGAAAGGTCCAACTGGGTCGCACCATCGAGCAGAAGTTGTGCCACGAGCTCGCCGGTGACCGGGCCGAGGGTGAGACCCATCATCGCGTGACCCGTGGCGATGGCCAGGCCTTGAAAACCGGGGACCCAACCTATCGCGGGGAGGCCGTCGGGGAGGCAGGGTCGTTGACCACACCATTGCGATGTGGGCGCAGGCAGATCGACCTCGCGGAAATAGGCCTGTGCTGCGCGCGAGAGTTGCTCGAGTCGCTCTGTTCGCATCTCCAGATTGAAACCAGAAAACTCCAGCGTGCCGGCGAGACGTAGTGCGTCGCCGATGGGTGTGCAAAACACATAGGCCTCCCCTAGCACGCATGGCAAGTTGAGCTTCGGGACCCCCGATCCACCGGTGTATTGGCGGTGATAGCCTTTGGCTGGCTGCAGGGGGAGGCGGTAGCCGGTGCCGGCGAGCAGGCGTGGAGTCTCGGCGCCCGTGGCGAGAAGCACGGTATCAGCCTCCGCCGTGTCCGTTGCCGTGTGTACCCCCCTCACTCGCCCCTGTTCGACAGCTAGGGCACGTACCGGCGTATGGTCTCGTATCACGCCCCCGAGTTGCACGACGCGCTCGGCGAGCTGGAGCACGAAACGTTGAGGGTCGCACCACGAGGACTCTGGATATCGCACCGCGCCGATCACATCTTCGGCGAGTGCTGGCTCACGGTCACGTACCGCGTGGCCGCTGAGGATCTCTGGAGCGTATCCGAGCTCTGCGATGACCTCTGCTTGACGCTTCGCACCGTCCAAGCCCTTCCGGGTCCGGAAGATGGAGTAGTACCCGCCTTTCTGATAGTTGCAGTCGAGGTTTTCCGTTTCGGTGATTTCGTCGTAGAGCTGCGCGGAGCGATGACCCATGGGTCCGAGGAGTCGCATGCTCTCGTCGCAAAACTCGTGTCGGCAGTGCCGGTGAAAACTCCACAGCCATCGGGCAAGCGCGATATCGGGGCGAGACGCGATGTAGAGGGGGCTGGTGGAGCTGAACATCCATTTGAACGCTTGCCAGATCTGCCCGGGTCGGTTGATGGGCTCGTGTCCCGGCGCGATGGATCCAGCGTTGCCTTTCGAAGCGGCGCCGGCGATTTCGCGCGCCTCGATCACCGTCACACGCTGACCCCGACGGAGCAGGTAGTATGCGCAACAGATGCCGATCACCCCGGCACCCACGATCACGGTGTGCTGGGGTCGTGGTCCGTTTCTTGCCATGTCGCCGGTGCATTGTACCGACACCGCGGTTTCGGAGCTAGACCTAAAACAAGCGATAGGGAGGAGAGACTATGATCGGCTCGATGTGC
>JAZGFE010000117.1:0-13281 GCA_036479215.1 Nannocystaceae bacterium
AGAACTCGGATTCGACCGATACCTGAAAACGAACACGTCGAAGAAGCGTACCCTGTCCCTGCTTCGCCAGGGCCTACGTTGGTACGACCTGTCGCTGACGATGAACCAAGATCGATTCGTCGCTCTGATGCGAAAATTCGACCAACTTATCCAGCGTCAGGTATGTTTTCGTGAAGTGCTGGGCGCTATATGAGGGGATGGCTCAGACGGCTGTGGGCGGTCCGCCGACACGAAGCGTGCGAGTTGTAGCGAGAGACAGCGGTACAGCTCACCCAGATCGCCGCCCAATGCGGTGGCGTGGTTCTCGACTGCGACGAGGTCGCCGCGGGCCAACGGGCCACTGACTCCCGCGGGGAGACCGAGCGCGTGGAGGTTGGCGAGCGAACTTGCTATCAGATGGTGGATGGCTTGGGAGGCGGCGCGATGTTCATGGCCATCTGCGACCAGAAGTTCGACTGCAGCGCCGTAGAGCGCCGCCAGGTTGTTCCCCGCCAGTGCGCAGGCGGCGTGATAGCGTAGGCGAGTTGCGGTATCGTGGCCCTGGAGGTCGAGCCAGGGCTGGTCGCCTATCAGTGCGAGCGCCAACCTTCGCGCGATCGGGTCTCCTTCGACCCCGAAGCTCGCCGTAGCGAGCTCGCTTGTTGCCCGTTCTCTTCGCAGGCTGCAGATGGGGTGGAGCGTAGCAACAGCGTGACCCCGCGCGGCTAAGGGGGCGAGGGCGACTCGAGCGATCAAGGCGCCAGCCCCGTGCAGGACGGGTATCTTTGCCGAGAGCTTGCCGCAAGATGCCAAGGCCACGGTCACAGCGGGGAGATCGAGATCGCGGCATAGCAACCATAGACCCACGCAACCCGAGGGGAGGCACGCCGACTTCGGGTCGTTGACGAGGGCGCGTGCGGAGAGCTGATGAACTTGGAAGTCGCGCGACCTGAGCCATTGTGCCGCATGGGTCGCAGCGTGGCCGTGGCCAACGATGGCGATGGCGATGGCGGCGTGTGGCCGGGCGGGGATGATGGGTGGCCCGCCGGCGTGGGGCTGGGCGAGGCGATCGAGCACCGCAGCGGGGACGTAGTGTCGAAGTTTTGCGGTGGTCTTCGCGGTGGTCGGTTGGGCCATCCATGCCCGGATCTGGGAGCTGCTGATGCGCGGGAGCACATGGTGCGCCTCGGATACGGTGCAGCGAGGTACGACGATCGGATGGAATTCGCGCTCGATGTCTCGCCAACGATGCCAACGGCTGAGTGCGCCATTGTCGACGAGATCGGAGCCGACGACCAGGCGGACATCGTGGTGGGGGTAGTGGTGGCGAAGAGCTTCGAGTAGGTGGATCGAGTAGCTCGGACCTGGATACTGGTCGGCGAGATCGCGCTCGATGTCGCTCACCGATACGGCCTCCCCGTGGACCTGCATAGCGAGGCGTGTGCAGGCGAGTCTTTCGGTGAAGGGGGTACTGCTTTTTCCGAAGGGATGCTGATGTGCCACGCACACCACAACCCGCTGGGCGAGGCCACGGCTGAGTACGTAGGTGGGGAGCAGCACGTGGCCGATATGGGGTGGATCAAAACTTCCACCGAATACGCCGAGGACGGGGCGAGCCATGGTGTGGCCCTCAAACTTGATTGTGCTCGAGTTTGGGGACGCGCGTGGGCGGGCCGCGGTGGATGCGATCACAGTCGACGAACGCTGAATGCTTGCATTTCATGCCGCAGTAGCCTGCATCGACTTTCGCCATGATCTGTGGCACCGCTTCGAGCAAGGTCCGGTGCATGTTGTTTGCGCCAATCGTTCTTCCGACGCCCGAGTGCTGCAAGATGTCGCGCACAGGCCCGATCGCGCTCACAATGTGGATGTCGCTGCCGGCCTCTCGAGTGCTACGGACGATGCGCCCCAGGCTTTGTAGCGCCGTCGCGTCGATATCGCTTACCGAGGAGAAATCGAGTATCGCCAGGTGAGCGTCTAGGTGGTCTACGAAGAGTTTTTGTACCCGTCGTTCTAGAAACTGCGCATTGCCGAAGTACAGGGGCGCGTCGATGCGCAAGATCGCTGCCTGGGGACAGGATTGGGTTTCGAAGCGTCCAATGTTGCGATAGATGGTCGTGCCCGGCAGTCGCCCGAGCTCAGCGCTATGTGGGACGGCCGTTCGTCGAATGAATAGCGCGAAACCCACCAAGATACCCGATGCGAGGCCTTGCTCGAGTCCGATGGCCAATGTGGCGACACACGTGAGAAGCATCGTGAGCCACCCGTCGAGTCGGCCACGAAACAGTGCGACGATTTGCCGTAGATCGATGAGCTTTGCCGCGGCTGAGATGACGAGGGCTGCCAAAACCGATACGGGGAGGAGCCGGAAACCGGAGGAAAAGACGACCAGAGCTCCGATGACGATCCAAGAGGAGAAAAAACCCGCCAGACGGGTACGCGCGCCAGCGTCGAACATGATCGACGAACGAGCCAGGCCTGCGGAGACTGGGAACGCGCCACAGAGGCCGGCTCCCAGATTGGCGAATCCAAACGCCCACAGCTCGCGATTCGGGTTCATGCGTTCGCGGGCCTTGGTGGCCAACACTGTGCCCACCGTCATGGACGATACGAATCCGATAACCACGATGCTCGCTGCTGTGGGGAAGAGCTGGGAGAGTTGACCTAGTTCAATATCCGGAGGGCGCAGGGAGGGCAGCTGGAGGGGGATGCCTCCGACCACGGCAACGCCACTGCGGTCGAGATCCCACCACCATACGGCGGCGACAGCTGCGACGCAGACCACCAGGGCACTGGGGAGCTTGCTCGAGAGGCGGGGCAGTGACACGAGGGCCACAAGGGCCAGCACACCAATGAGCAGCGTCATGGGGTCCGCACGGCCGATTTCGCCGAGGATGGGCCATGGCCAGGTGGGGGTGAGACCGGAGACGTCGATTTTGTTCACCCCGAACAGGGGCGAGACCTGGCTCATGGCGGTAAGTATCGCTGCGCCGGCGTTGAAGCCGACGATCGTGGGGTGGCTGAGGAAATTGACTAGGAAACCGGCGCGGACGGCCGCGAGGCCAAAGAACATCGCAGCGACCATCAACGCCAAGACGACGGCATGCTGGGCGTACGTCTCCGTTCCGGGGGCGGCGAGTTCGGAGAGGCCGCTCGAGATCAGCAATGCCACGATGGCCACCGGTCCGATAGCCAGGAAGCGACTCGATCCCGCGAGAGCGTAGATCATGGCGGGCAGGACGGCGGCGTAGAGACCGACCTCCGGACGTAGTCCCGCCAAGGTGGCGTAGGCCATCGCCTGCGGGATCAACATCACCGCGACCGTCCCCCCTGCGAACAGATCCCCCCGTAGGTCCCGGGGACTGTAGTTTTGGGCGCGTCGCCACAAGCTCACCGGCGGAGCGTGGCATCGGCGACGAAAAACCGCTAGCTGGTGGACTGGGCCGGCGCTCGCACGCGGTGGGCCGCGAGGGGCAGCTGGAGCTCCACGTCTGGATGCGCGGGATCGATGGCGGTCTCGCCTACGGCCCAGTAGCGAGCCGACATGTTGCCGTCGGCCAGGTGCAGCTGGGTGATGCTGCGCGTCACACTGCCCGGACGCGCCATGATCGGCGTCCACGGCATCGGGTCTCCGTTCCCGATAAGATGGAAGTCGGGCACGCCCGCAGTGCGGGGCTTTCCTGCCGCGACCCAGGCCTTAAATGCGTCGCGTCGCCGGGTCGCGACGTTGGCCGTGTCCCACGATGAGGAGGTATGGACGGCCGAGTCGGACTCGTGGGAGGCGTCGGTCTCGGTGGAGAGACGCACGCCGTCCCATCTTAGGGCCACCCAGTCCCCGTGCCCGGCTACGATCACCGAAAACGAAGCGTAGGGTCGAGGATCGAACCGCCGCTGCAGCCATTGTACGACGGCGTGGTAGCCACCATGCTGGAGTGCGCTGGGGACGATTTCGCCTCGACTGGGGCGCTTGAGGCCGAGCCCGTCGCTCGCCGCGTACCCATTGAGCAGGCATGCGATGGTGCCGTGCGCGTTACCGCCGATCCAGGTGCCGCCAGCGTCGTTGTCCAGCGGGCCGATCCACTTGTCGTTTTGGCCCGGATTTTGGCCCGGATTTTGGCCCGGGTCGTGGCAGGTTGGGCCCGTTTCGCCGCCGCGACTTCGCAGCTCGTCTCGGTTCATGGTGGCGCAGACACCGTCTCGCGCTCGCACTAGGGTTAGGGTGCACATGGGTCGCAGAGGTTCTCGGTCGATACGAATGTTCGGCGGTGGGCGGCTGTGGAGAAGGCCAACTCCAAATCCGGGTTGATGACCAAACCGGAGGCGGTCGCTACCCGGACGATGATGGAGATGTGGTGGATGGTGTGGGACGAGAGGAACGCCAGTTCGCGGTCCAACGTGGAGGCCACGGTGACGGCTTCATCGTCGCATACACGCTGGTGTACGTCGATGGCGCCCAGCCCCGCGTCAGCGCCGAGTTGCGCCAACCCGTGACGGGTCTCTCGCAGTGCCCCGCGGATCCGCTCCGGGTCCCGTTCGAGGCGCGTATCCCTTGCTCGCTCATCGTAATCGACGTGCCTGTGCGCCAAACCCTGGAAAAAACAGCCAAAGTGGTCGACGATATGACGAAAGTGTGGTCCCACGCGGAGCGCCAGGTCCCGTGAGATCCGCCGGGGCGCGGCTTCGATCGCGGTCAGGAGGTCCTCGCACCGGACGAGGGTATCTAGGCAGCCACGCACACCGGGGCTCGGTCTCGCGCCGTCGCAGCCCCCACCAGCGGGAGCGGGTTCGACAGGCTGCGGAGGAAGGTCCATGACGCGACCACGCGTACCATTGTTTGTGCAGCCCCGTCACGTGAGGGAGAAGGCCCACACCGCGGCGGGGGGACGTGCAGATGCACCGTGCGTGTCAGCCGCATCCGGGGGCTCGCGGCAGCGGGGCTTGGCGGTTGCGGCGTTTCGGCGCTCGTATGCCGGTCATCGTCTCCGCGCGCGTCGCGGTATGTCGCGGCGGAGGCGCGGGCGGCGAAGCGCCCGAGCGGGTCCACCCCGTCGAGTGTCTGCCGGCTCAGACCCATTGCTCCACCACCTCGACCATGACTTCCGCCACGTCGCGGCCGCACCACAACCGGGCTCCGCCTCGCGACCGCTGTTCGAGAAAGCTGCGCAGATCGTGGGTGGAGGTCGACTCGAGGGCACCGCCCGCTCCGAGCCCGCTCCCACGCAGCATGGCCACGTTCAGTCGCTGCTCCAGGTCGTCGCCTCGGTACAGCGCATAGTGCGGTACAGCGAGTGCGAGGCACTCGGAGATGAGTTGGCTGCCGGCGGAGGAGACCACCGCTTTGGCGGTGTAGAGCGCGTCGGCGAACGACTCGGGGTCGGGCGGTGAGATGCGAATGTTGGCCACGGGGGAGCGGGCGCGCGAAAATAGATGGACGCGCTCGCCAAGCGCGACGAGGCGGCGCAATACGGCCTCACCGTTGTCGTCGCGGAAGTAGCAAACGATGTCTTCGTGCACGATGCGATGCGATGCCTTTGCGCGCGCGCGCAAGGTCGCCCCCAATCGGGGTCGCGCGACGAGGGTTGTGGCCGACCGGGCAGCGAGTGGAGCGAAATTGACGGCGATCTGGCGTCGGGAACCGGCGGCGGCCCAACGCGCCTTGCGGCCTTCTCGTCGCCACAACGCCGGCGTGATGCCGGCTAGATCCGGGGGGTGGCAGTGCGAGAAACTCAGCCCGTGCGCAACCGCGACGCAGGGGGTGCCTGTGGCGGCAGCGGCCCACACGCCGGGTCCGTCGCCGTCGGAGATCACGACACCGGGTCGCTCGCGTCGCATGGCCGCCACGGCGGCACCCATTCTGCGCGCCACAAGCGGTAGGAGCCCAGCCGTGATGCCCGGTGGCAAGGAGTCGATGGCGACCACCAACCGATGCCCGCCGAAGGTGCCCTGGCCATCGTGTCCGACGAAGATCCGGACCTCGTGTCCAGCCTCTTGCAGCACTTCGACGATGGCGGCAGTGCGGGTGGCGTGTCCCTGCCCGCGTCCATGCACGTAGTAGTGGATCATGGGGATGCGTCGCGGACCATGGCGGCGAGAATACGGGCGTGGGTGACCTCCCACGTGTACCCGGTTGCTGCCCGTGCGCGGCCACACTCGCCGAGTCGACGAGCACGTTGCGGGTCGGTCAGCAATGCAAGCATCGCATCCGCCAGCTCGGCGGGGCGATCTGGCTCCACCAGCAGCCCGGTTTGCCCGTCGACGATGGCGTCGGGGATGCCGCCGGAGCGGGTGCCAATCACCGGTTTGCCGCAGGCATTGGCCTCGAGAAAGACCAGTCCGAAGCCTTCTACGCTCGGGGGCTCACTCCGTGAAGGTGTGACGAATACGTCACATAGCCCGAAGTAGCGCGGCAGGTCGGAAAACGGCACGGCGCCCACGAACCGGACGTGCTTGCCGAGCGACAAGGTTTGCACCAACTGCTCGAGGCGTGAGCGGTCCTCACCGGCACCGACGATGAGGTACTGAAGATCGGGCACCAGGGCCAACACGGCGGGCAGGGCCGCGAGCACGGTGTCGATGCCCTTGCGGCGCACCAGCCGACCGACGGTGAGCAATACCGGTTCGCGGTCGAGTGCGAGTGCGCGACGCAACTCGCTGGCGTCCGTCGGTTGGAAGTGGTCCGGGTCCGTGCCGTTGGAGACCACCTCGATCTGCGCCGGATTCACACCGATCTCCCCCAGGAGGCCTGCGGTGTAGCGACTGACCGGAAAAAGCCGTGCGGCTCCCGTGAGGATGCGACTTCGCAGCGTGTCGTAGGCCGCCTGCGCCGGAGGCACGCGCGCGAAGGGTCGGAGCAGCAGTTCGCGGCCGTGGGCGGCGAGGTAGTAGCGCTCGAGGCGTGCCCTCCACGCTCCGATGGCGCTTTGCCACTGGGCGTGGAAGGTGGTGGTGAAACCATGGGCGAGTGCCAAGCGTGGGACGGCCCACATCGCGGTCCAAGGGAATCGGTCGCTGCCACGCCCAACACGAAAGATGCGAAACGAACAAGTGGCATCGAAGGCCGTATCGCCCGCGACGTGGGGGGCGACAACGGCGAATCGCCGACACGAACGGGCGAAGCGACGGGCGAGTTCCCAGGCGTAGGTTTGAATCCCCCCGAGCTCGGGGGGGAAGTCCTGGGCGACCATCAACAGCGACGGGAGTTGGGCCCCGGAGTTGGGCTGCGAGTTGGGCTGCGCCGCGTGCACCGTGGTCACCGTGGTCACGCTAACAGGGGGTCGACGGGGTTGTCAGAACGCGAGCGCGCCGCCCTGGGACCGGTGTTGGGCAGGGCTGCGTGGTGCTAGCGACCGGGCTAGAATGTGGTTTCTCGCTCAAAGTTCCGCTCGATCCCGTTCGGGGGTGTTTTCCTCGGGTGTTCCAGTTGAGCCCCCTTCCCTCGCTCTGCTAGACCAGGGCGATATCGATCATGACGCCCACGCTACAAGCACACCCAATTCGCCTCGCCCCCCGAGGGCCCCTCTTTATGGTCGTGATGGACGGCGTTGGGCTGGGAGCGGGGGATGAAACCGACGCTGTCGCTGCCGCGCGCACCCCCACGCTGGACTGGCTGCGCGCGCTCCCTTCGTCGCTCGATCTGAGCGCGCACGGGCTCGCAGTGGGGATGCCCAGTGACGCGGACATGGGCAATAGCGAGGTGGGACACAATGCCATCGGGGCTGGGCGGGTCTTCGCCCAGGGGGCCAAGCTCGTGGCCCAGGCCCTCGTCACAGGAGAGCTTTTTCGCGGCGCCACGTGGAAGCAAGCCGTGGCCCGAGTGCGCGCCAGTGGTGAACCACTGCACTTTCTTGGGCTGTTGTCGGACGGCAACGTGCATTCGCATATCGATCACCTGCTCCAGATGATCGAGCAGGCCGCCACCGAAGACGTGGCCAAAGTGCGGGTGCATGTGTTGTTGGATGGCCGAGATGTGGATGTGAGGTCCGCCCTCACCTATATCGATCGCCTCGAGTCGACATTGGCGACCGTGTGCCGTGCGGGCAAGGATTATCGTATCGCCTCCGGCGGCGGGCGCATGCTCGTCACCATGGACCGCTATGGCAGCGATTGGAGCATGGTGGAGCGAGGTTGGAAGTTGCACGTGCAAGGCGAGGGAAGACGTTTTGCCAGCGCCCGCGCAGCCGTTGAGACGCTTTACGACGAATCGGACGTCACCGACCAGTGGCTCGAGGGTTTTGTCATCGCCGATGAGGAAGGGCCCGTGGGGCGAATCCGAGATGGTGCGGCAGTATTGCTGTTCAACTTTCGGGGAGATCGGGCCATCGAGATCTCGCGAGCATTCGAGGAAGGTAGCGAGTTCGGAGCCTTCGACCGCGGATTTCGACCTGATGTGCTGTACGCCGGGATGATGCAATACGACGGCGATCTGCAGATCCCGAGACGCTTCTTGGTCGAACCGCCCATCATCGATCGGACAATGGGTGAGCTCTTGGCGGGCACGGGTCGCCGGCAGTTGGCCATCGCCGAAACCCACAAATTCGGGCACGTGACCTATTTTTGGAACGGGAACCGCAGCGGGAAATTCGAGCCCAGTCTCGAAACTTATATTGACGTTGCGTCGGACATCTTGCCCCTCGAACAACGCCCATGGATGAAAGCGGCAGAGGTCACGGATCGCCTGCTCGGCGAACTCGCAGTTTCTGGCGGGCCGGGGGGCGACCGCGGGCGGGGAACGGGGGTGGACGGCGGATATGACCTCGTTCGAGTGAACTACGCGAACGGCGACATGATCGGCCATACGGGAGACTTTGAAGCGACACGGATGGCGGTGGAAGCGGTGGATCGATGCCTCGCGCGGCTCGTGGTGGAAACGCGTCGGCGACAAGGCGTGCTTCTCGTGACGGCAGATCACGGCAATGCGGATCATATGTTCGATCTCAAAAACGGTACCAAAAACATTCGTACCAGCCACAGCCTCAACCCCGTGCCCTTCGCTGTATTCGATCCCCGCAGCGAGTCGAACGGTCCGGCGGTCATCGACCGCTCCGACGCGTCGAACCGCTTTGGTGCGTCGCGGCTCGTGCGAGCGCCCGGCTTGGCCAACCTCGCGGCTACGGCGTTGGAACTGTTGGGCTTGCAGGCGCCCGAACACTACGACCCCAGTTTGCTGGCCCCGGAGCGCTAGTTGTGTCGGGGGGGGGTGTCGGGGCGGGGTGCCGGCGCGGCGCGGCGGCGAGGCCGGCGGCGCGCAAGATCGGGGCCCCGGGGCGGGGCGGGATTGGCCCAAGGTGTACCTAGCCGCGCGGGGCGGACCCGCCGCCCGCACGGCTACGATCGCGGTGCCCGGTGGTCGTCTGGTGTTACAGCGCCCTTGATACGCGGACGGCGATGTTTCGCGGCAAACGGTTCGTAAACGGCAGCTCTTCGCCCTGTGAGCAGCGTCCGTGGAACTCGAATTTTTTCGCGGGCACCCGCGTTGTGGTGGCCGCGGCGCTGGGACCACGGGCAGCTGCGACAAACCGCTGCGGCGAGGTTCGACTTCGAGCTATGGTGCTCGACCTCGGATGTCCGTTTGGTTCCTCGTCCTGCTCGATCTCTTGGCCGTTGCGTTGGGCATCGAGTGCGCGGCCGCTGTCTTGCGTGAGTTCTTTTTCCCGCTCGCGCGGCTCGGTTTCGCAGGCACCACCCTCACCACGACAGCAGCGCTGGGTACTGCCGTGGTCGGAGCGTACCTCACGGGCCTTGATGATTTCTTGACGATGCTTGATCGTCGCACCATTGCATTGCGTTGCGTGCTGGTGGCCCTCGCCACCAGCCTGACCGTCCTCGTCGTGAGCCACTACGTTTGGTATCAGCCGGTGGGGCGCATCGCGCTGGGCCTCATCGCGCTTTGCGTCGCCTCTTTTAGTATCGCGTGGAGGTTCATTTATTCTGGTTACATCGAGCGCGGGCCACGGATCCCTATGATCATGGTCGGCGATTCCCCCAGCGAGCGAATGTTCGCTCGGGAACTCAACCAGCTGCGGCACATCCGCTATCGAGTGGTGGGCTTCGTAGCGGACGCGGAGGAGTCGGGACCGCACTTCCTGGCCAACGGTTCGGCCCGCGCTACGCGTCCGTCGCCCGCAGAGCGAGGGCGAAGGTTGGCTGCGGAGCGCGACCCGAGTCTTGAGAGCGGGGAAGGGGAGGCCGCTGCGTTCGGGCGGATGCCGCCGGGCGAGCGGGAGCCCGCGGTGCTGGGAGGGTTTGCGGACGCGGTGGAGGTCTTCGCTCGCCATGGCGTCACGCGGGCCTTGGTCGTGAGCACGAGCACGCTGACACCGAGAAGACTGGGCGTGCTCACGGGCCTACAGGCGCAAGGCGTTCGTGTTTCCACTGCGGGCACATTTTGGATGAACGTGGCGAAACAGGTTCCTGTGGCCTTGGTGGATGCGCGCTGGGTGATCAATACATTCGACCAACTCGACCGCCCTCTCGTGGGCGAGGCGAAGCGCTTGGTGGACGTTGTGGCGTCGGTGGTGGGGCTGGCCATGCTCGTCGCGGCGTTTCCCGTTCTCTATGTGGTTGTGAAACTCGATTCTCCCGGGCCCTTTCTGTACGCGCAGCGTCGTGCCGGATTTGGGGGTCGAGAGTTCACATTGTACAAGCTGCGAACCATGCGGGTCGCAGCTGACGGGGCGAAGGAGCGTTGGGCGGCACGCGTGGATGCCCGCACCACCCGGGTCGGCCGGGTGCTCCGGCGCCTCCGGGTCGACGAGTTTCCACAGTTTTTCAATGTGCTCCGCGGCGACATGTCGCTCGTGGGCCCCCGGCCCGAGCAGCCCAATATCTTGCTCGATCTTGAGCGTCGGATCTCCTTTTTCCGCTATCGGAATCTGGTCAAGCCCGGCATCACCGGTTGGGCCCAGATCAACCAGGGCTACGCCGCGTCGGTGGCAGCCTCGGAGGTCAAGCTCTCTTACGATCTGTACTATGTTGCGCGGCACACGTTGTTGCTGGATCTCGACATCATCCTGCGCACCCTGTTCGTGATGCTCGCGCGGATCGGTGCCCGCTGAGTAGCCGTCTCGCCGGTGGTTTGGAGGTGGTTCGCGTTTGTTTTGAGTTTGTTTGGAGGCGCTGGCGGGCCTGGGGATCGGGCCCAGTTCCGCACCCTACTTTGCGCCTGCCGGCGCCAGACTGCGCGCGACCGCATCGACCTGCTCGACTGTGGCGCGGAGTCGGCTGTCTTCGCCGAGGCGGAGGAGTTCTTGCGTGAGCAGCGCTTTGCCACGTCGCACACGACTGCGGACCGTGCCTTCGTTCAAGCCGAGGGCGGCAGCGACATCGCTCGCCGTCAGGTCCTCCCAGTAGTAGAGCTCGAGCACGGTTTGGCAGGCCAGAGGGATCCGGCGTAGCGCCGACAAGATCGCGCGTTGCTCATCCCGTTTGACGGCGATCTCGCTCGGGGAGGGGTCGAGCGCTTCCGCGCTGACCTCGGTCCAGTCCAGCCTTTGGTCCTCACGGATCCGGGAACGGACATGACTGCGAAGCACGTTGTGCGCGATACCGAACAGGAAGCTACGGAAACTGGAATCGTGGCGAAAGCTCGCATGGCTGCGGGCGCAGGCCATGAATGTGTCGTACCGCCAATCGACGACCTTCAGCTCGACATCGAGCCGCTGCTGCGCGCAGCTCTTTCGCGGGCCCCCGAGCTCGATGCCGACGAACACTGCCGCGCGCAAATGCTCAAAGTCCGCCTCTTTGGCGTCGATATCGCGGCGCCACGGCTCGCTCGTTGTCGGCTCCTCGATAAGATCGGCGAAGGCGGAATGGGTATCGTCTACTCCGCCTATGACGACCAGCTTGATCGGAAACTGGCGATCAAAGTCTTGCCGGCTCGCCGCGCGGACTCGGGCACACAGCGGACCAGACTGCTGCGCGAGGCGCAGGCCATGGCGAAGCTGTCCCATCCGAACGTGGTGCAGGTCTACGAGGTGGTGTCACTCGACGCATGCGTCTATATTGCGATGGAGTTTGTTCGAGGCACCACGATGGGCGAGTGGGTCTCAGCCGCCGTCAGGCGTACGAACGAGATCGTCGCTGCCTATGTGGAGGCAGGTCGTGGTTTGGCGGCCGCACATGAGGCGGGCATTGTGCATCGAGACTTCAAGCCCGGAAATGTACTGGTGGGCGAAGACGGGCGGGTTCGCGTCACCGACTTTGGGCTGGCTCGCTCCGCGTTCGATGCGATCCCCGAAGCTGCCTTGGTCCCCCTCCCGAGCAGTGAGGCGTCCCGGGTCCCACACACCGCAACTAGTTCCATCTTGGGTACACCGGCGTACTTGTCACCCGAACAACATCGTGGTGAACCAGCGGGGCAGCGTTCGGATCAGTTCAGCTTCTGCGTCGCCATGTACGAAGCACTCTATGCAGAACGCCCATTTCAGGGGACGAGCCTCACGGCGTGGGCGCTGCAGAAAGAAGGCGGAGCCATAGCGAGTGCGCCGCCGGGAGGTCGGGTGCCGCAGAGGATCCGTCGGGAACTTGTACGCGGGATTTCACCCGACACCGCGCGGCGACATGTGTCGATGGCATCGCTTCTCGGCGAGCTCACCCGGGATGCGGGGGCGGCCAGGCGCAAGTGGAGCGCTCTCGTTGCCGCGATGACTCCCCTGACTACCGTGGGTTGGTTCGCGTCGCGCCCGGGGCCTGCGCGACCGCAGATGATGGTTTCACGGCGACTTGTCGCCGACTATCAGCGGGCCGACGTGCAGTTCTTTCTAGCTTCTGGTGGCCGGGGCCGTTGCTTCGGTGGGGCAGCTCCCGTCGGTCGAGGTCTGTGACGACCGCCATGGGCTGTTGCGACGGGCTTCCTTGTACGCAACGGTCCGCACGCCGGAGATCGAGGCGGCGGAGCGGGAGGTGGGTGAGGCCCAAAGCGCCGAGCGGTTCGGTAACTATGTGCGAGGCAAGGAACTGGCGCGGGCGGCACTCGAGCGAGCGCGCGGAGTGGGCAGCCCGCTGCTTTTCGCGGAGGCACTTCACACACTCGGAACGTTGACGATTCGGACGGGAGATGTGGAGGAGGACCACGGGAGTGGACCTGCTTCTCAAGACCGCAGACGAGGCCGAAGCCGCTGGTCACGATGAGCTGTTGCGGACAGTTGGAACGAACTCGTGGAGGTCGCACGTTCGAAACGAGGGTGTCAGATTTTTTGTGTATGAGGCAGACGGGGTCAGGAGGAGGAATGTTTTGTTTAGAGGTGGAGCGAGGCTGTGGAGGGATGTGTAGTTTTGGGAGGGGTATTTCTTCTAGTTATGAAC
>JAZGFE010000118.1:0-20323 GCA_036479215.1 Nannocystaceae bacterium
GCGCGTTTCCCACGCCATGGGCGCGCGCTTCAGCTCATCCACAACTCGAGAGCCTGTCAAAAGTGGCGCCTGTCACGCACGACTGTGTCCGGAGCGTGTGTCACGCGGATATGTGCGGGATCATGAGGCCCCCCCCCCCCCGGGTGAAGCGATCCCCGAAACGAACCCGCGGCGCCGTGCCACACTGTGCGCCATGACCGATCTTCCGGACCGCGTGCTGTCGGGTATCCAATCCTCGGGAACACCGCATCTTGGAAACTATTTCGGCGCCATCGAGCAGCATATCGCAGCGCAAGACCGCTACCCCGGACAGTGCTTCTATTTCATTGCCGACTACCACGCCCTCACGACCGTCCGCGACGCCGATGCCCTGCGCGCCAATATTCGAGAAGTCGCCTTGACCTACCTATCGCTCGGCCTCGATCCCGACCGAGCGAGTCTGTTTCGTCAGAGCGACATCCCTGAGGTCACGGAGCTTACTTGGTTGTTGTCTACCGTAACCGGCATGGGTTTGCTCGAACGCGCCCACTCTTACAAAGATAAAATCGCCCATGGAGTTAAGCCATCGGTGGGGCTTTTCACCTATCCGGTATTGATGGCTGCTGATATCTTGGCGTACCGACCGAGCATGGTACCCGTCGGCAAGGATCAAATGCAGCACATCGAAATGACGCAGGACATGGCGACCTACTTCAATCAGGCGTTTTCTCCCCATCACCCCTTGCTTCGCCGTCCGGAAGGCAAACTTTCCACGGCTCCGAACGTGCCTGGAATCGATGGCAAAAAAATGAGTAAGAGCTACGGGAATACGCTACCGCTATTCGCCTCGGGCAAGACACTGCGCAAACAGGTCGCCAAGATCGTGACCGACTCCACGCCGCTGGGCCACCCCCTGGCCGTGGAGAATTGCAACATCCTCCGCCTGCTCGAGCTCTTCCGTTCGAGCGCTGACATCGAGCAGATCAAGAGCTACTATCGGGCAGGCCAACGGGATGGACAGGCCTTCGGCTGGGGCCACGCGAAGCAACTGCTGACCGAGTCCATTGAAAGCCATTTCGCGAAGGCGAGGACACGGCACCAATACCTCGCCAACAATCCCCAAGAGGTCGACGCGATTCTGGCCCGCGGTGCAAAAGCAGCGCGAACCCTCGCTGGCGAAACGCTCTACGATTGCAAGAAAGCGTGCGGGTTGCTGTGAATCCCAACAAACTAGAGCTCTTGTCCCTCGCCCAGCTCACCGACCCGGCCTTGGTGGAACACGTGGCGGAGCGGGTGTTCGGTACCGCCGACCGTACCCGCGGGTGGTTCGCACGTAAGTTATCCCGCGAGGTGATCGACAACGATCTCTCGTTCGTCATCGCGGACACGCAGGGCACATCGACACACAGCGCCTGCGAGGACCCAGAGACATGGGCGGGGCTGGTACTTATGGGCGCACCGCCCTCCCTTGAAGACACGGCACGATGTTCGAGCCTCGGCGTGATCCACCGCCTCCACGGCCGAGGCGTCGGCGAGCGTCTCATGGAGGCCGCAAGCGCGCGAGCGTGCCGAGCTGGCCTCCGGCACCTGACGGCCCTCGTCGAGCCGGCACTCGTCGCGTACTATCGTCGCTTGGGATTTCGTAGCTCGCGCACGCTCCGGACCATGCTCGGATTCGGTCGCGCCACGAGCGAAGCCTCATCGGCGGGGGACCGACTCGCCGACAACGGCAACAACGGCAACAACGGCAACAACGGCAACCATACCGCGGGCACCGCCGACCACAACGACCCCACCAGGTGGAGCGACGGTACCGTCCTCCCGCGACCGTCCCAGGCCGCAGAAGCGTGGACGCCCGCGGACTTCGGCGATCAGGAAGAGGTGTGCGCGTGGCTCCCCGAGGCGTGGGAGGGCACACCCGCCTCGGCCAAGTGGACGCTACGTGGGCCGGATTGGTTTGCGCACACCTCCCGTGAGGGACAATCGCGCCTGGTGCATCGATTCTGTCTCGAACATCACGCCGACCGCGACGCGAGGCTGACCGATGCGATCGAGCAGCTGCTCGATCGCATCGCCGTCGCGCAACCTGTGCTGATGTTCGGCTGTGACGGCGCAACGTCGCAACACCTGGGTGCGCGCGCTTGGGTCCCCGCACAAACCTGCACAGAGATGCGCCTCGACCTGTAGCAAATTCTCTCCACGTCGCGTGCGTCACCCCGCATGCTGCGGCTGCGCATCAACGACGGACAGAACGCGATCCGGACCGGCTCCCCCTTGCTCGCCATGATCGATCCCGCCGCTGCGGGTACCTTGTCTCTCGCGGGCTTGCGCCTTCCTACCCGTTGCCGATACCGTCTCCCAGCGACCCTGTTGCCTCCTAACATTGCCACCTAAAGAGACATCGCTCCACCATGTCGACCGACCACCCGTTCGCCGCCGTACGCAATTTCTCCCTTCGATCACTGTTCGTTCTCACGACGTTCCCCCTCGGCTGCGCCGCCACCCGCGATTCGGCGGCCTCGGCCGATCATGCCGAAGAGTCGGACGCGTGGGACTCGGACGGCGAGCACGACTCCAACGACGAGAGTTCTGAATCGCCCGGGAACGGCGACCCGTCCGAAAATGAGCAAACGGTATCGTTTCGGCTGCCCGAAGCAAGTGGTCGTTTCGTGTACGCGGCGAGCCCGGGTTCCGACACCGTTGCGGTCATCGACACGTCTTCTCTGGCGATCGAGGTGGTTCGCGTCTGCGGCCGGCCCACGGTGGTGCGCTCCGTGGCCGCCAGCGACGACGCAGCCGCCGCGGTCGCCGTGCTGTGCCAGGGGAGCGACGAACTCGCCTTGCTCCGCACGGACAACGATGGTCACACAACCTCGATCATCCATCACATCACGCCAGGTGCCAACGAGGTGGCAGTCACGCCCGACGGGAGCTACGTGTTCGTGTTCCACGACGTCGATGCCGCCGATCCCCTCGGGCCGGGCAGCGATCAAGAAGTCACGGTGATCACCTCCGCCGACGCAACGCAGATAGCGATGGTCGTGGGCGCCCACCCCCGCGAGATTCGTTTCTCACCCGATGCTTCCACCGCCTACGCCGTGACGGCCTCCGGCGTCAACGTCATCGACCTGACTCAGATCGCCTCCCAGACCAAACCGCCCCTGGTGCCGGTGCACACAGACCCGGCGATCGAGCCCTCTCGACTCGAGGTGCATATCTCGACTATCCATGGCCAGGCGGTGGTGCGCACCGAAAACGAGGCGAACCTCGTGGTCACGGACCTCGCTACCCGCGAACAGTTCACCTTCGCGCTTCCCGGTGTTGCAACCGATTTGGATATCGCGGCAGATCAGACTTTCGCTGTCGTCACGCTTCCAGGAGACAACATCAACCCAAGTGAATTTGCAGAGCTCATGCTGCCGGTCCTACCCGGATCCACGGTGCGGCGCACAGCGGTCGACAATGAGTATGTGGGTCTCGCCCACCTCGCTCCCGACGGCCAATCGATCATCTTGTACACCACAGTGATGCCGCCCCCGCCACCCAACGATGACTCGACCGGCGACACGGGCGACACGGGCGACACCAGTGACACGGGCGACACGGGCACCGCAACGTCGGGGAGCACGGGCAGCGGCACCGGCGATACCACCGGCGACACCCAGGACACCGGAGCCGCTGTGCGCTTGGGGGGCGCTCGGGGGGCACGACGCCTGTTTGATCTTGCGTTGGGACGATTCGACACCGTGGTGCCAACGCTGCGCCACGACGACCCTCGCGAGCGCGTGACCGTGGTGCGACGCGAGGGCGGCACATGGGGGCAGCAGCACACGCTCTACGTCGAGACCGCCGTGCGCGGCGTCGGAGTGGCGCCCGACAGCAACTCGGCCATCTTGCTGCACAAGCGACTCGCCGACGACAACGTGGACCCGTGGTCCTATACGCTTCTCGACCTGGCCAAACCTATTCCGCTCAAGAAACGCCAGGCCGTACCGGCCCCACCCGACCATATCCTCATCACGCCTGAGGGTCACCGCGCGGCGGTCCTGCTCCGCGACGACGCCCGCGAGATCCGGGGGGTCGAGATCATCGATCTGCGCACCTTCATTGTGGAGCGTCTCCGACTAGGCTCACCTCCTGAGGGGGCCGGCTACGTGCACGCAACCGCGAAAATCTTCGTGTCGCAAGCCCACCCCCAAGGACGACTCACCTTCGTGTCCGACGAGGGCGCCATCCAAACCGTCACCGGGTTCCAGCTCAATGACTCGGTCAAGGACTGATCGATGAAGGACTGATCGATCAAGCGCCTCGCAAACGCGAAACCCGAGACTTACCCACACTTTAAGAGAGCCTACACATGTCCGATCATCGAATCTTCCCCCTCGCCATCGGTTTTGCCAGCATCGCCGCTGGATCCATCGCCTGTGAGCACAACGCAGACCGTTTTGGACAGTCGTGGCTCTACGATGCGCCTCAATCCACAGATTCGAGCCTGACTTATATCGACCATACGCACCACGAAGTATTGTTCGCAACGCCCGATGCAGACCGCCTAACCCTCACACGGCGCTCGCTTGGGTCGGCCGATGAAGAGGCGACCCTGTGGAGTCGGGTCACGCGAAACGGAGCCTCCCTGCTCGTGCTCACAGGCCCGGTCAACGCCAAGAAAGAACATGTCAGCGAGAAGCTCTACCGATTCTCGGCCGACGGCACCTCGGATCCGGTAGTGACCGAGCTATCCGCCCCTTTCAACTCCGTTGCGCTCAGCCCCGACTACCAGCATGCCGTGCTCTACTTTTCCGGTGCGGTCCCAGGAGAAGTGCTCCACAACTCGAATCTCGTGGCGATCGTCGACCTGACGTCCGCCACGGTCGCGCACGAGATGACGCTGCAAGGATTCGGTGGGCAACTCACCAGCGTGCACTTCCCGGGGCAGGTCGCCGATGGGGTGCCGAATCCTGTGTTGGTCGGCGACCACCAGCGTGACATCGTTGCATTTCTGGCCGAGGGGGAGATCATCTTGGCCGACATGGCCAGCCCCGGCGCCAATCAGCCGGCCGTGTCCCTCGCCGACACCTCGGGTGTGAACCCCGTAGCGACACTGCTCCGACCGGGCAACGCGATGTACCCGGCACCGACCTTGTTTGTACGCTTCAAGGGCGGAAGCGATGTGAGCATGCTTTCGTTGCGAGCTAAGGACGACGCCGAGGATGCGTTTACCTTCACCCAAAGTTTGCTCGGTGTCGGCCGCGGCACCTCGGACTTCGTCTTCTACGACGACGCCGAGACGCCCATGCTCGTGGCCGCGAATGGACGCGAGAACGGTCTCATCTTCACGGACATCCGCACCCAACAGACATTCACCATCGGCCTCGGAAGCGGCGTCGGAAGCCTGTTCTTGCGCAAGAACGAATCTGCGTCCGGCAGCGTGGACCAAGCGGTCGTCTGGTCGCAGGGGGGCACAACCGTATACACCCTCGATTTGGACGATATCGAAAATGTGGTAGGTCGCCTTCCTACCGAGTATCGGGTGAACGGGGGCATCCGGGACCTGGTTGTCCTCGACAACAACCGTGTGCTCGTCGGCGCCCCCGACAGGCTCGTGATCATTGATTTCGCGCGGGACCAGATTACCCCTTTCGCCATCCAAAGCGACTACTCGAGCTTTGAGTCGGGTCTGTACGACGACCGCCTCATCCTCGGGTCACCGGGTCAATCCTGGATCAGCACAGTGAACCTCAACACATTGGCTCCCGAGTCAATGTTGCTCGACGACAACGTCGACAGCTTTCATTTCCTCCCCGCCAGCGGGATGGTGGTCGCCACACACAACGATGATGCAGGGAAACTAACCGTCACACCCGCGGGGGAGCTCTCTCGTACGAAATCCTACGTACATTGGGGATTCCTCCTCGAAGGACTCCTCGATCGCTCATAACGTACACCACCGAAGTGTCGCCCATGAACATATTGATACTGTCCATATCCCTGGTCGGGGTGGTCGAACCGGCCGCCCCCACTGCCGCCTCCCCGCCCCCTGAGCTCGCGGCGCCCTCTGGCACGCCCGTCGAGGCAACAGGAGAAACTTCGAGCGTCGCCAGCGACGCTTCGGATCACGACCCCTTCGATCTCGCGGAGGCGGACGCACAAGGTTCCCATGGTCCACCGAGCTCGGCTGGCTCAGCTGGCTCGGCTGGCTCGGCTGGCTCTCCGACTCAAGCTGCCGTGAGTCCGGTGATTCGGCCACAACACGCCGCTGCGCCGTCCGACGTCTCCGCAACGGGTGATGGCCCATCCGAGGCCGTGCCCCCCTCCTCGCCCGCGGTCGCCCGCAAAGTGTGGCCCCAACGTGCGATCCGTTACCGACTCGACGCGGCGCTCGCTACGGGCACCACGTGGTACCAAGATGACGCCTACGCCGCCTTCGACGAAGACCGGGTCCGGACCGCACTTCAGCTCAGTGTCCGCGGAGACCTACCTCTGGCCGGCAACCATTTCTTCCTCGGCGCCACCTTAGGTTACCGCGGCACCACCAGCGATCGCTCCATCTTGGGAGACGAACTTTCCGGCCGGATCCGCCTACGGGAGCCAACCTTGGGCGGACGCCTCAGCTACAACGTGTTCGACGGACTCGACCTCTATGCCCAAGCCGACGCGGGCCCGAGCTTCATCGAGACCTCCCTGGGCACCTCGAATAGCAACAACACCGCCCAAGCACGCGTGACCTTCGTGGGCGAAGGCCTCGCCGGGTTCGCCGTCTACCTACCCAAAAAATGGTTGCGCCGCAGGGGTTCAGCCCGTTCCAGCGTAGGGCTCGAGGGTAGCGCCGGGTATCAGTTTCGTCCGAAGATTGCCGTCTCACCCCAACCTGGGCGCGACGAGGGCGACCTTATCGACCTCACCACGAGTCCCTTGGGGAGCCTCGCCCTACGCGGCGCGCTCTTGCAGCTCGGACTCTTCATCCGCTTCATGTAGGGGCCGCATGATGACACGTTACTTCACACGATACGGCTTGCCCGCCATAGCCGGCCCACTCTCCACCGCGGCCTGTAGCGATGGGTCAGATGCGGCATCCTCTGCAGCCACAGGTGGGTGGGAGAAAGACGCGGGCGGCAGTGGCGATGGCGCCCAGTCTGACAACGACAACGACAACGGCAACGGCAACGATGAGAGTGCCCAAGACGACGACGAAGGCGACGGCAATGACGACAGCGACGCATCGGGGGAAGATACCGAGAGCGACGCACCGCCGCCCGACGCCGAAGATGAGCATGAAGGCAGCTTTGACGTGCCTCAAACCAGCGGGAAGTACGTCTACAGCGCCAGCACCACCACACACCGCGTGGCGATCATCGACACCGAGACGCTCGACATCGATGTGGTCGACGCCGGCCGTTCACCGACTGTGGTCGCAGCCTTACAACCGGAAGACGCAAGTGCTGGCGCAGGCGCCGTGGCCGTGCTCAGCCAAGGCAGCGACCAGGTCACGCTGATCACGACCACATCTGCCGGAAACAGCACCGTGCGACTGCACGACGTGGCCAGCCATGCGAACAACCTCGCCGTTTCGCCGAGGGGGCGGTTCGTGATCTCCTACCACGACCTAGACATCGCTGACGACACACCATCTGGGAACGATCAGGAGATCAGCGTGATCGTGGCTGCGGATCTCGCCAAGAACTACGCGTTCGCCGTAGGCAGTCACCCGAGCGACGTGGCCTTCAGCGCCGACGGGAACACGGCCTACGTTGTCACCGACGACGGTGTCAGCGTGATCCCGTTGGAGCAACTCGACCAGGTCGGCAAGCCAGATCTCGTGCCCGTAACAGAGGAAACAGGGATCGATCCGAGCACCGTCGAGGTGCAGCTGGCTGCCCAGGCAGGGCTGGCCCTCGCCCGTATGGAGGGCGAAAAAATGCTGCTGCTGACGGACCTCAGCGACGGGTCTCAGATCAAGTTGGAACTAGATGGATATCCCACAGATGTGGACATCGCCGAGGACGGGAGTTTCGCCATTCTGATGCTCCCACGCGAAGGCGGCAGCACACTTCTCGAGGTCCCGCTCCCCCTTGCTTCGGCGGGAGATGTGGCGTCGACCAAGGTCAACGGAGAGTACGTGGGGGTATCGCAACTCGCTCCCAACGGCGACACCATGTTGCTCTATACCACCGTGAACCCCTGGGCAGACGAAGATGATGCGGACGATCATGTCGACCCAAGGCAGCGCCTGACCATCGCACGTCGGGCGAGCGACGGGGCATGGTCGGATTTCGTGTCCGTATTCACGGAGATACCGATCCGTTCCGTGGGTATCGCCCCAGACAGTGCGAACGCGATCTTGCTCCACGCGAAGGCGGAACAGCTCAACCCCAGCGCCCCGTGGCCCTACACCCTGTTGGACCTCCAGTCCGAGTTCCCCATCCGAAAACTCCAAAACGTGGAGGCCCCACCGGCCTCTGTCCTATTTACACCGGATGGACGACGATCTGCGATTCTCGTACGCGACGATACCCAAAGTGTACGTCGGGTGGACATGGTCGACCTCAGCAATTTCATCGTCTCCGGCATCACGCTGGGCTCCCCGCCGGAAGGTGCGGGCTATGTGCACGCCACCGACAAGATCTTCGTGTCCCAGGTCCACGACTCGGGCAGAATCACGTTCGTCGATGCGCAGGGCGACGTGCAGACCACCACCGGCTTCGAGTTGAACGACTCTGTGAAGGACTGAGGCGAACGCACACCTCGGTACGACGGGCCGCGTGGCGGACTTCGCTCCTGGGTCGATCCTCCCGCGAGTCCTGCACAGGCCGCGCAACGACATTGCGCGGCCTGTGCAGGACTCGCGGGTACGCATAAAACCCTCTCCTCGCGCAGGTCCGGTCCGGCGAACACCGCATCGGATCCGGTTGCGCGTAGGATACAATAGGCGGTGTCCGGGGCACGCGAGGGTATCTCGGCGCACGCGGCGTTCCACAGGAGAATCTGATGCACAGCACAACGCGTGTCCGTCTTTGTTTCGCCGTCACGTTGTCGGCGGGCCCGCTCCTCGCCTCAGGCAGCGCCGAAGCAGGAGATCTCCGGATCTCGAACGGCGAAGTTGTGAACGAGTGCGGCTTCGCGCCGGCGGTGATGAAGCTGAGAGACTGCACGGGTACGCTGGTGCATCCGCAGGTCATGATTTACGCCGCCCACTGCGGTACGAACAACGGGACTATAACGATGACGATGACGATGACGATGACGATGACGACGACGAGGGTGAGAGTGAGAGTGAGGACAAAGATGAGGACGACGACGCCGACGAGGGTAAGGAGGAGAGCGACGACAGTAGCAACGCTGAAAGTGACGAGGAGCACGCCGATCCAACGAACGAGGGCGAAGCGTCGAACGCGAAGAACCCAACTGTCGGCAAGGTCCGTCCGACTCGGGGTGTGGCCGCGGTGCCGCGCCAAGATCCCTCCCCCTGTCGCTCTCACTGACCGTGCTAGGTGGGATCATCGCGCGTAGGCGCACGCGCGCTACCTAGGCGGAAGATCCGCGCAAAACAACTCTTCTTCGTAGAAGAGCCCGAAATAGCTCGCCCGACCAGTCTGCGTGTCCAGCACCAACAGCGCGAGCGGACGGCTGTTGCTCGGGGTACGGCACAGCTCCCGCTGCACGGCGAAGGCCTGCATACCCGCCGCTTGCTCGCGGATTCTCTGGGACAAACTCCCCGGACCAGCGTCAAAGCGAGCCACCTCGCGAAACGCTCCAAGTCCCGGGACATGGATGGCGAAGGAGGCGAAGCGCCACCTGGCTTCTGCCAATACACCGACCGGCGATCGGTACACGTCGACGATCGCATCGAGCCGCCCGTCGAGCTCCACAAGGTCTGCCTCTGTAAAGCGTCGCCGCCTCGGCGCGCAGATCGTCTCGACCACCTCGGCCACTCGTGAGAACGTCGCCAAGCGATCCGCTCGCTCCGACCAATCGAGGTCCTCGTAGTGGGCGACGCGTCGTGCAGCGCGCGTCGCCATCTCCGAAAATGCATCGGGGAAATCTCGACCGACGTCTCTCGCGCATCGTTCGGCCACCACCACCGGGGGCAACGGCAGCCCGACGCGCGCCCACCCCGACAGCAAGAGACGCGGTGAGGTCCGACACGCAGAGCTCGATCCCAAACAGCGGCCGAACCATCTCAGGTACCGCTCGTAGGACGCAACGCACCCGTCGCCCCCGCCCCTCTCCCGCGCTTCCGTATCCCCGTTCTCTCCGGCGACCCCTCCCTGCGCCGGCCGACGCAACCTATAGGCATCGAGGCGAGCTTGAAGCACCGGTAGATGCCGAGCGAGTTCCTGACGGAAGGACTCCGCGAGCAGACGATCCGCGTAGTCGAGAAAGCGCTCGATCATGGCGAGGGACTGCTCTTGCCCAGTGGCCAGACTGGCGATGGCGGTTTGGCACCCGCCGTCCACATGAGAAGGCATGCGGTTCCACTGCCTGAGGTCGACCGGCGCGTCGGCGATCACAACGATGCGATCCCCGTGTACCCGCGCGGCCTCTATCCAGTCTGCAGAGATCCGCACCACGTCCGCTCGATAGCGGGGGCCTGGCGCCGCATCGCTCTCGGGTTGGCGCACCACCGGGATGTCCGCTGCCACGAGGTGGTCGGGAGACAGTGGAACCAAGGGCCCACCCAGGCCCAAGGCTGCCAAGGCCCGTTTCAGGCGCTCGCGCCCCGCCGTGATGACCAACCGTTCATCAACCAACACGGTGCGGCCACCGAGACCCGAAAGGTGGACGCGCAGATCCACGACGTCGCCCGCCACGAGGGAAGGCGGACGCCACCTTTGCGGCATCGCTGGCACCGGCAAGCCACGGACAGGAGGCGCGGGTCCGGACTCGAACATCGACCACTGGGCTACCGCGAGGCTCGCGGAGCTACTGCAGGCCACCACCGCCCCTAGCAGCACCCCCATCACCATCGCCGTCACCGTACGCGCGCTCCGCCTCACGATGTCGCCAGTGTACGCGAGTCCACGCCGCGGCGGGCGGAAGCACAAGCTTCCGCGTGAGGCAGCCAAGAACGAACGTGATGGCGGAACATCGGTGGGTTCGAAGCGCTCACGGGTATGACCCATCGGATCATCCCGCCCCGCCCGACGTCCACATGCAGCGCTGTGCGACTTCGTCCGCCATGCACGACTCCCGCGGCGCGAGCTCCTGTCCCAGCGGCCCGCGTCGCGCCCGCGCGCCCCTCATCCTCCTTCTCCTCCCGTCGCACGTCGCCCCCCCTCCCCTCGCCACCCCTCCCCTCAGTCGCTATCATCGCGCCCCCGTGTATCGCTTCCCCAACGCAGCGCCGCGCTGCCACGCCGCCATCGCGTTGGCCATGGTCTGCCTCTCCCCGTCGACGGTGGGCCACGCGGCGACGGGGCCACACTCCACAGCCCCAGCCTCCACAGCCCCAGCCTCCACAGGCCGGGAACCACCCCGCAGAGCGGTGAAGCGCGAAGCGGACGAACCTGCGGGCGACGTGGTCATCGAGTTCTTGTTCCGGCCGGTGCCGCGTCTGCAGATTGCCGTCTGGCTCGAACACGAAGATGGCCAGTTCCTACGGGACGTATTCGTCACACAGGCCACGGCGAAACTCGGCATCGGGAACCGGCCCGGTGTGTGGAACTTTCTTTCGAGTTGGCGTGCTCCCTACGGGCCGCGCCAGTCGGTACTCCCGATATGGGGGCACCGCCGAAACACGACCTACCCTCGGATCGTCTGGCACGATGACGATCCGCAATTCCACGATTCGCTCGGTTTCCACGAGTCGACAAGCAGCGGCGAGACCTACTACTGCCGCCCCCTCACGCCCTCGGAGCAAACCTCGCTTCTGCAATCGGACACGCTGAGTTGCCCGTCGCCCGATGTGTTTCGCACGGACAAAGGACGATATTCGACCGACGGATCGCTCAGTGTGTACCCGCCGAGAAGCGACTTGATTGCCCTCCACCCCCAAGATCACAACGACGTCGCTGGTTTTGGGCAACTCAGCGGACTCGACGCCATCACCGGTGCCACGCCGCACGGGGGGACGCCCATCAAAAAGCTCGCGCGGCTTGGTCCCGTCGACACCGCAAAACCCCTGGTGGCTTGGATCGAGGTCAGCCTCGAGAACGACCAACATGATCCGGATTGGGTCTACGAACGCGACGACCATTTCGTCGACCCTCGACTCAAGGAATACGGAGTGAGTTGGCTGGGTCAGCCTTCCGTCGTCTACAAACTCACCTTCAACCCGGCACGATCCGGTTTGTATACGGTTCGCGACTACGCAGGATACGGTTCATGGGACGGCAGTTCCGGGGATCTGTTCCCACCCGACTTCACGATAGCGAATGACGGCGGAAGCGGGTCCGATCGTCTAGGCATGTTCAAGAGAGCTGGCGAAAACCTGAAGTTCGGCGTCAACGTACGCGCCCCGGACGACGGCAGTGTGTGGTGCGACGAGATCATCGAACTCGAGGCCCTGACCGACCTGCGTGTGGAAGCACGTGCCCACGATCGAGCGAAGATTTCATTCCAGGTCCCCGCCTCATTGGCCAGCGGCGCGGAGGTCTCGCAGCTCGTCGTCCACTACATGGCCAGCATCGACAAGACCGACGCTGCGATGATGGAGTCAGCCCCGCAGCAGGACTTCGTCGTGTGTACCCAAGATAACAGCAACTGTACCGTGCATGCCGAACCCGGACGGCGGGCTTCGGTGGAGATCGACGAACTGTGGGGTGACTACACTTACCAGTTCGCGGTGGGCTACGAGGACACCTGCGCCAACCGCAGCCTCTTCGCCCAGGCAGAGGTCACCACCCCCCGTCGCGAGTTCCAGCAGATCGACACGTTCTGCGTGGTCTCCACCGCCGCATACGGAGGCGACTGGCGCGATGAGGTGGTGATGCTGCGTGACTTTCGAGACCAGGTCCTCAATCGATTCGCCGTCGGACGGGCCTGGGTCAGATCGTACTACGCCTACGGACCCGCTTTGGCACAGGCCATCGCCCCCAGCCCGCACCTACGTTCTGGCGCACGCGCCCTACTCGACCCGTTGTGCGCAGCGCTCAAGCCAGCAACTTCCCCTCCCCAAAATCACCCTTCCTCGCGCCCCTGATTCTCTCGACCCACATGCCACCCCAAGCCCCCGTCCAACGCGAATTCGCGTGGCTCGATGACCCTGCGGGCGTGGAGCGCCTCGCAAGGGCGCTGTGCGACGCCAAGTGGTACGCACTCGACAGCGAGTCCAACTCCATGTTCGCCTACCGAGAGCGCGTATGCTTGGTACAACTCAACGTCGAGGGCTCGCTTTACGTCATCGACCCCTTGGGGCACAGCGACACCGCGCGGCTATGCGCCCCGCTTCGGTCTGTGTTGGAAGACCACCATCGCACCTGTTTCCTGCACGGGGGAGAATACGACGTCGCCTGCTTTAAACGGGAATTCGGCATCGCGCTGCGCGGCGTGTTCGACACCCAGCAGGCGGCATCGTTTCTGGGCTGGCCCAAAACGGGCTACGCAGCGGTCGTCGAAACGGTGACCGGTGTCGTGCTCCCGAAGTCCCACGCTCAGTACGACTGGAGCACTCGACCGCTGGATCCCGCGGCACTCCAGTACGCCCTCGACGACGTGTTCTACTTGCCGGAAGCGGCGCTGCGATTGAAAGAAGAGCTGGTGGCCGCGGACCTCGGAGCGGAGGTGGCCGTGGCGAACGAGGCGGTGATGGACGCCCTTCCCCACGACAACGCATTCCGAGCGTCCAATATCTACCGTGTCAAAGGATTCAAGGAACTCGACACCGGAGCCCAACCCCGAGCACTCGCTCTGTATCTATGGCGTGACCACGCGGCGCGCGACCTGGACATGCCGCCGGGCCGCCTCCTCAACGACCGCGCCCTCGTCGCTTTGGCACGGGCGGATCCAGCAAGCCGCGAGCAGCTCCGGAAACAGCGACTCGGCGGCCGCATCAACGGCCTCGTCACCAGCCTACTCACATGTCTCGAGCAAGCGAGGACGAACCCGCCCGATCTTCCCGACGTCGAGAAAATACCGCGCAACAACGCTGCAGCTCGCGGTCGCGCGGATCGACTCAAGCGTTGGCGACGCGAAGAAGCGACCCTTCGCAACGTTCCCCTACAGGTCGTGCTGCCTGCCCGCGCCCTCGCCCATCTGCAACTTCAAGGGGCCGACGATCTCGACAACGTGCCCCAGCTCGGCGCCGTTCGGATCCAACGATATGCTGGACATCTGCGCCGACTCTGCCGTTGAGCCCGCCGGCTCGCGACGCGCCTTTCACGCCGAACCGCTCGAGAAGAGAGGCAACGGCCAACGACCCAGGACCAACCTCGCCAGGCACAGCCCCGAACAAGGCTGGCCTCACATGAATCTCCCCCTTACGGCACGACCCTCGCCTGACGCGCATGGGGTTCCACTGGGACGCGAGGGTTTTCGCCAGCGATCTCGATTTTGTTTGAAATGTTTCCCGCCCACGGGCTCCTCACACGAGAACCCGCGGCCAGCACCAAGGCCGCCCGAACCGGTGAACTTGATGAGAATCCAAACGATCTCCCTTGTCCCCTGCTTCCTACTCGCCAGTATGTGGGGCCTGCCCGCCTGCGATATCGCGTACGACGACTCCGACGCAGAAGACCGCGACGGCGACGACCAGCCCGACGAGGCCGACACCTCGGACACTGCGCCGTCCGTCGAGGACGAAGCGTCCAACAATGCCGCTCCCCAGGCCTCCGGCGACGGCGATGGCGATGGCCCCGCCGACCCGCCCCAAGCCGATGATGAATCCAGCAGCGGTGGCGAATCCGACTCCGAATCCGAATCCGGTCACGACTCCGAATCCGACAGCGGTCACGACTCCGGCAGCGAAACTGAGTCCGTTAGCGGGGACGAATCCGAATCCGGCGACGAATCCGAATCCGGCGACGAATCCGAATCCGGCGACGAATCCGAATCCGGCGACGAATCCGACAGCAGCGACGAATCCGACAGCAGCGACGAATCCGACAGCAGCGACGAATCCGGCTCCGACAGCGACGAATCCGGCTCCGACAGCGACGAGTCCGGCTCCGACAGCGACGACGAATCCGGCTCCGACAGCGACGACGAATCCGGCTCCGACAGCGACGACGAATCCGAATCCGCGACCACGCCCGGTAGCCCAGGGGAGTCAGACACGGCGGACTAGCCGCCTCCGATACCACCCGAGCCGTGCGTGAGGGCGGATGCCGACGCACGGCGGCGCGGTGTTTTCCTAGGTCCTCCCACGCGAGGCAACGAAGATGATACGATCACAGCCAGTCACCGCACCGCACGGATCCGCCAGCGCGCTATCCCCAATCGACCCTCCTCCTGCGCCTGCAACACGACCAGGCCCGCGTGCATCATGGAGACAATGATGGTCGGTCCGCTCGCGACGAGGACACCTCCGGCATGTCTGGCTCCCCCACCAACTTACCATCGTGCTCCACGTCGGCGCGAACGGATGATGTGGTGGAGTTCATCGACCCGCTTGTGGCCAGAGCCCGCGAAGGAGACACGCGCGCCTGGTCGAGACTCTACGACCTGCTTTTCGGTCGCGTGTACAGACACGCGTCCCTGCTGACGGGAGACACCGACTTGGCCGACGACATCGCCCAGGAGACCTTCGCCCGTGCCATGGTGCACGTCGGCGAATTCCGCGGGCAGGCGCGGTTCACCACGTGGCTGCACGGCATCGCGCTCAACATCGCGCGCGGCCACTGGCGGCACGAACGCAACACCGCAACGGCCCACCGCAAGCTCTCGGTGATGACCGAACTGCGAGCCGACCCCAAACGCGACGCCCCCGATCGAGCCGAGCTCTCGCGTCGCAAAGCAGCGGCGATCTACGGAGCGCTACAACAACTCCCCGACACCTTGCGGTCCGCCTTCATCTTGCGCGAACTCGAAGGTCTCTCACTGCGCGAAGCGGCGGCTCAACTCGAAATCTCTGAAAACAACGTCGCCGTCCGCTCCAGCCGCGCTCGCAACCGCCTTCGCGACGAGCTTGCCCGCCTCGGATGGTTCGATCTGCAGAGAGCGAAGAAATGAACGACGAGCCGCACCGCGACCCGCAATGGCGGGCGTTCGTCACCGATGTCACCCGAGACATCGCGCGACAGAGCCGCGAGCAGCCGGGATCGCGGGACTTCGACGAAGTCCTTGCTCGGGTGAGGCGCCTGCGCGAAACGGGAACGAACGACATCTCCGGGCCCGACCTCCCAAGGCATGTCCCCGCGACTGGCTGGCTCCTGGCTGTGGCCGCCGCTGCGCTGCTTCTGATCGGCTGGGGCGTCCGCGGCACACTGGGAAAATCCGTCGACCAGAGCCGCACCTTCGCGCTCAGCCAGCACGCCCAACAGCCCGGCGCTCCGCTCGATACCGTGGCCCCTCGGGCCAGCGCCACGGATGCCCACACCGACGACCCACAGAGGGTGCGGCTCCAGACCCAACTCAACGACCCGACCCAACTCGCCGTCCCGAAGGAGCGCGCCCCCGATCCCTCCCGCGACCTCGCACCATCGTCGGAGACCGCTACATCCGACCGACCGGCCAAACGTCGCTCGCGCGGCCGGCCTCGGACGCAAGACCACGACGCACCGCAAACGGCCGTGGTCGACGATGCCGCCACAGCGGACGAGCGTCTGCGCGAGCTGGATCGTCGCGCCCAGGCGACGTGGCGCAGCGGCGACAAACAAGCCGCAGAAAAACTCTTCCGTACCATCATCCAAATCGGCCGACACACCAACTGGGCTCAACTCGCCTACGGAGACCTCTTCACCTTGCGCCGACAACTGCGAGACGATGCGGGAGAGTCGAGACTGTGGCGCGAGTACCTTCAACGCTTCCCCCATGGCATCCACGCCGACGAAGCGCGGGCCGGCCTATGCCGTCGCGCCGCACCCGACCTACGCGCTCCGTGCTGGAGCGCATATCTTAGTGACTTTCCCACCGGGTCCTATCGTGCCCAAGCTCCACATCCTCGAGATCGCCAACAACGCGGAACACAGCCATGATCGAACCCGGCTATGCAACCACGATGCTCTTGACCGCGGGCCTCCTATTCGCCTGCGACGTGAAATACCATGTCGTCGACGACGACTTCCAGCAGGCCCCCGGCACGGGGAACACTGGTGAAACCGACCCGTCTGACCCTTCCGACTCCGACTCCGCCTCCGACTCCGACTCCCAAGACTGGGGAGAAACTGGTGCGGGCGACCATCCGAACGACGGCGCTACCGGCGAAGGCGAGGACGCGGAGACTGGCGGCTCCGACGACGACGAGAGTCAGACACCGAACGAGAGCGAGGGCGACGCGTCGAGTGACGACGAAAATGACCCATCGAGCAACGACGAGAGTGACGACGAGAGTGACGACGAGAGTGACGACGAGAGTGACGACGAGAGCGACGACGAGAGCGATGTATCAAATGGCGACTCTGGCGACTCTGGCTCGGTCACGGACGCCTCAGACAACCCCGACGACTCAGACGACTCAGACCGCGCCACCTACGACCACACCACCTACGACCACACCACCTACGACCACACCACCCTCGATCGAGCCGCATACGCATACATCACCGAGGCGTCGCAGCAGATCGATGGGGCGCGCACGCGCTGGCTCCCTCACGAAGGAAGGACGCCGCACACGAGACATGCGGCCAGCACGGCCTTCTGGGGCGGCTCCTAGGCTCTCCCGCGCGGCCTTGTCTCTCGCCATCTCTCTCTTGCTCCCGTTGTCGCTCATCTCCCCCGGAGAAGCGCTCGCCCGAGCTCCGCCCGACCCAACTCCGGCCCAACGCGCTGCCACACCGCAATCCGCCAGAGGCTCCGTGAGCTTGCTGCGCCTGGTGACACGCTCACTCGATCGTGAGCGCCTCGCTCGGGACTTGGCGCTGCGGAGCCCCGAAGTACGCATCGTGACCAAGAGCCCTGCGTATCCGTCGACTCGCGCCGCAGGTGTATGGGGGCTGGCCCACATTGAGCCGAGTCCGATCGGGCTGCGACTCGTGCTGTTCCTCTCAGACGGGCGCGCCTACACCCGTGACTTGATCATCGAATCAGGTCAAGGCGAGCGCACCGCCGCAAGCGTACTGTCCAACTTGCTCGCCGCCATCGCGGAGGCACGCGTCCCTGCAGACCAGGAAGACGTGCCCATGCCGGACATCGACGACGAAGAAGAGCACGCGACCGAGCCGGCCACACCGCCTACACCGCCCACGCCGGCATCGCTCGCCGACCCCCACGGCCTCGTACCCGAGGCGGCGCCCCCCTCCACATGGCGAGTCATGCTGTACCCGGCGACCGTCTTCCGTCTCAGCGGTGCAAGTCGGACCGTCGGCGCCGCAGCCGGCGTTCGTATCGCAGCGATTGTCCGTGGGCGCGCCGGCGTCCAGATCGGACTCCGAATACGTCAGCACGCGGGGCCGGACCAATCTCGTTTCCGCGCGGCACAACTAGGCGTCGGAGCGCAATACGAATGGATCACGCGCCGTATAGATGTGAAGACCCGCGCGGGCATCCGCGTAGAACCGTGGAGGATCACCCGCGAAGGTCAGACCGTGACGCTAGCGGACCAAGACAACCTGGTCGACCCGACCACTACCCTCTTCGGCCTGGGCATCGATCTCGTCCCCTGCCTCAACTTCAACCTCGGCACAGCGGACGCAACCGCAGGTCTCGCCCTCGGCTTCTCCTATGCGGGTGTATTCAAGGACGGCTGGCTGCCCGTTACTGTGCAACCATCGCCAACGGACCCATCTGAGCTTTTCCGCGTCGGCGGCCCTGAATTCAGCGTGGCCGTGGAACTTGGACTGCGCCTTCCGCGCCCACCGTAGTCTTTGTTATGTAGATTTTTATGTATTTTCAACTTCCGAAATAACATCTTGTGACGATGTGGACATCGTGGGTGCAGACGTGCTCACACCGCCCCACTGCAAACCCGCACCGGAGTCTCCACATATGATCACCGCCTCCAGATACATCACCACACTTTGTGCGATCGGCCTTCTCGGCGTCGCTTCCGGCTGCGACGCGGAGGCGGAGCCATCTACAGCAAACACTGACGAAGACATGGGCTTTCGCCTGGCCTTGTCCAATGGCTTGGCCTTGTCCAATGGGCTCAGCTTGTCCAACGGTTTGGCTCTATCCAACGGTCTCAGCCTATCCAACGGCCTGGCCTTGTCCAATGGGCTCAGCTTGTCCAACGGTTTGGCGCTATCCAACGGGCTCAGCCTGTCCAACGGCTTCATGACCTCGGACGCAGGTCGCAAGCTCGTGAAATACATGACCGAGTGTGCACTTCCGGCCGGTGATACTTTGGTGAAAGGTAACTACACCTTCCACGGCCTTGTTGGACTGGCACCAGAGTGGAAATACGGCGCCTGCGATACCGACTGCCAGGAGTGGGTGTCAGCCTGCCTCCTGGCGCGTACCAACGAGTACGGTGTCCAAGTGACCATCGACATGCGGGCGGACCACAATGCGATAGGCCTCGGTGCCTCGTCGGAGTTTGTTGTACAAGAGGCGGCGTTCTACGGAAATCTCTTCCAGAATCCGCCCACCGCCTACTCCTGTCGCGGTATCGACTGGGGCTGGGGTGTCCGTCAGCAACGCACCTGCGCAGACGAAGACTCTGACTGCGGCATGCAGAACGATCTCGGCGACTGCTCGTGGGGTTGTGCTCAGTACTCGGGAATCTTTGAGGACTGCTCGCACGAGTACGCCGGCGCCGAGACCCACCAAAACGTGGTCACGACATACCTTCCCTACGTTCCGTTCTAGGCGGAACCTCTCCTAGATGGGACCTCGGACGAGATCGGTCTGGGGTCCGTTTGATTGGTTGCACAGCGGCTGCGAAGCGCCGCTGTGCTCGATCGATGGGGATGGCGATGTGTAGCGCACAGTGTGGTGCGCAGTGTGGTGCGGTGTGTCTTGCGGCCCGATGTCCTCGCTCTCGCGCAACCCGCGGGCTTGCTTGGCCGCCACCCGGCGTGAGATGAGCGTGTGGCTGCGCTCCTCGCTACTCGACGATCATGAAGAACCTCGCTTCCGTCTCTGCCCCGGGTGTTTTCCTCTTGACCATGGGATCGGCCTGCTTTCACCCCGATGTCAACGTCGACACAGCAACAGCAACAGCCACGTCGGGAAAGAGTGGGAGCGCCGACGAAGCTGGCGACGGCGACGGCGACGGCGACGGTGACGGTGACGGCGACGGCGACGGCGACGGCGACGGCGACGGCGACGGCGACGGCGACGGCGACGGCGACGGCGACGGCGACGGCGACGG
>JAZGFE010000119.1:0-21608 GCA_036479215.1 Nannocystaceae bacterium
TCCACTGCCAGTGCTCACGGGATCACGAGTGGAGGCGTTGTCCCTGGAGATGGAGATGGAGATGGAGATGGGGATGGCGATGGCGATGGAGATGGAGATGGAGATGGAGATGGGGATGGGGATGGGGATGGGGACGGAGATGGAGATGGTGATGGTGACGGAGATGGAGATGGAGATGGTGACGGAGATGGAGATGGAGATGGAGATGGTGACGGAGATGGAGATGGAGATGGAGATGGAGATGGCGCGAGGCGCATCGTCGTTGAAAATCAGCACATGATCCGACCGCTCAAGGCTCGGTATTCGGTCATGTTGGAGTTCGATCACGAAGCCTTGGTGGCAGTCGGGGCCGATCCGGAAGGTGGCGACCTTCGGATCGAACACAGGGGGGAGCGGGGGCCGAACGAAATCGATCGGGTCTTGGACGATGCGTCGAGTTGGGGCGGGGCGCGGACGCGGATCTGGTTCGCCGTGCAGCAGAAAATCGACGCCGCAAGTGATTCGGCCCACCAGTATTGGCTCGTCGTGGGCCCGGATGGGGAGGGGGATCAGGCTCCGCTCCAGGACCCGGAACATGTCTTCCTGTTGCACGACGCTTTCACCAGCGGCATCGATACCCAGCGGTGGCTACCTGGGGATAGCGGCGGCGCGGCCTCGGTGGGTACCAGCGGCGGCGTCGGCTTGTTCCAAGCGGATGCTGGTGCCGAGACCGGGCAGTCCGAGGCATGGCTGCGGTCGGTGCTTTCGATCCGTGAAGACGGCATTCGCGTCGACGTGCGCGCGAAGGCCAGCGATGCGGACATCGATATGGTGTGCGGCGAGACGGGCATCATGAGCTTCGTCGACGTCGACGAAGCTCACGAGCGAGCTACGTTTGCGCTATTCGGGGGTGCGCATCAGTTTGGGCGATGGGTTGGGGGCATGACCTACGAAACGGAGGCCGTTCCAGATGCAGATAGCGCCTGGCATCAGTACGGTCTGGCGTGGACCGGTGATACGGTACAGCTGCTGCGGGATGGCGCGCAACGGATGATCGGACATCCATCGCCCGACTTCGCCACCTCGGACCACGAGCAGCTCTTCTTGCGTCTACGGGTGCGCGCAAACTCCAATGACACCACGTGTCCGACGGGGTCCCAACTCAAGTTGGAGATCGATTGGATCCGAATGCGATCCTATATGAGGCCTGAACCAGCGGTCGCCACGGCACGCTAGGCACGAGGCCGTAGCTCCGGCGACGAAGTGGCGCCGCCGAACACTCAAGTCCGCCGGCCACGTCCCGGCGACTCGTGCCGTTTCGAGAGGATAAGGACGAGCACCACCAACGTGCTCGCCAGAACGAAAGGAATCGCGGTCAGTTGAACCGCGGGCCAGCCCACGAAGTGCAGCAGGCCGCCGGCCAGGGCCGACGCGACAGCGACCGAAGTCATGATCACGAAGTCGTTGGCGGCCTGTACCTTGGCGCGTTCCCCGGGGGCGTAGCACTCGGTCAGTAACGTCGACGCCGCCACGAAACACAGGCACCAGCCCAGACCCAGGAGGATCAGTGCCGCGAAAAAATGGTGAAAATCCACGCCGCACAGTGCGATGGCACAGCACAGGGCGAGCATCGCCATGCCCGCGAGCATGACGTTCAGGGGGCCAAAGCGCGCGACGATGGATCCGGTGAAGAAGGCAGGAGCGAACATGGCGAAGACGTGCCACGAGATCACCGTCGCTGTATCGTTGACGCCCATCCCGTGATGTGCCATGGCGAGTGGTGTCGCTGTCATGATCAGGCTCATAGTGGCGTAGGCCACTGTGGCGACGATCATCGACACGTAGAACTCGGGCTGGCGCACGATCTTCCCGAGGGGCCGACCCGCATCCTTGTGTTCCGCACGTTGGACCCGGGGCAGCCTGAGGAAGCTGAGGCAGATGACGAGCAAGCCTCCGACGCAGCTCGCAACCGCGAACGAGCCCATGAAGCGCGCGTTTCCGTAACTTTCCGCTGTCCAGTGGCCGAGATTCGGACCGACGAACGCTGCGACCACGCCGCCGGAGAGCACAAGGGAGATCGCCTTGGGTTTGAACGCCGCCTCGGCCTGATCGACGGCGGCGAACCGGTAGTACGGGGCGAAGCCGCCATTGAATCCCATGACGAGGCTGCCTGCGACGAAGAACCAGAAACTGGAGATGGAAATGGCCCAGGTGGCAATGGCTGAGCCGATCACGACCGAGGTCGCGCCCAACATGAAACCAGCACGTCGCCCGATCCGTGCCATGAGTAGCGAGGCCGGGATCGCGGTGAGCAGGCTGCCGAACAACACTGCCGTGATGGGGAGTGTCGCCAATGCGGCTTTCGGTGCGAGGACCACACCGACCAATCCGCTGATGGTGACGACCATGGATTGGCCGCTCACATGGAGTGCCTGGCCGGTGGCGAGCACGAGCACGTTTGCAAAGCCGCGTGGCTGAGGTGCGGAGGCGGTGCGGGCGTTCACGGGCGTATCGTATCGTGGCGTGCGAGAGCGCCGGGGCGCTGGCGCAGCGTTGAGCGGCTCGCTACGGCGAGCGCCGCGGGTCCGAGAGGGCGGCGGAGGCAGAGCATGATGCGGAGGCGGAGTTGGATGCGGACGTGGAGTTGGATGCGGACGCGGCACTCAAGCCCGCCCTCCGCACCGATTCACGGGCGTTGTCGACCTGGCGCGCGATGGCCTTGGCGTGGGCCACCAAGGTGTGCCCCGCGGGGAGGAGGCGCATGCCTCGCGGGGTGCGTTCGAACAAGGGCACGCCAAGCTCGACCTCCAAGCTCTGGATGCGACGCGTGAGCGGAGGCTGGCTGATATGTAGGCGTTGGGCCGCCCTTCCGAGATGCCCTTCTTCTGCCACCGCCACGAAGGACTCGAGTTGAACGAGGGACACGCAGGGTGCATAGCACGGCTCGGCGCGTGGCGATGGCACGGGGGCCGCCATGTCGATGCGAAAACGGTATTGGACGGTGGGGTGGGAGACGAGCATTTCTAGGTGGTGGCCATCGAAATCCTGAGTGAGAAGGAAATCGCCTGCATGCGGCGGGCGGGCAGAGCTGCGGCGCGCACGCTGTCCGCAGTCGGCTTGAGGCTGCGGGCCGGAGTGAGCACGGCGGAGATCGACCGCTGGGTGCGCGAGGACACGAACGGGCGCGGCGCGACGCCGAGTCAACTCGGATACGAAGGATTTCCGGCGGCGGTTTGTACCAGTGCGAACCATATCGTATGCCACGGCGTTCCGAGGCACGATGATGTTTTGCGGTCAGGAGATATCATCAATGTGGATGTGACGAGCAAGCTGGATGGCTATCACGGTGACACCTCGGTCACGTTCGAGATCGGGGAAGTTGATGGCGTGCGTCGTCACGTATGCGACGTGGCGTTACGCTGCCTTCACGCGGGAATCGGGGTGGTGAGAGAGGGTGCGCGGCTGGGCGATATCGGTGCCGCGATCGACGATTTGGCCCGCGCCGAGGGTTGTGGCGTGGTGGAGGCGTTCGGTGGCCATGGGATCGGCCGTCACATGCACCAAGACCCCCACGTGCCGCATGTGGGCACTCGGGGACGCGGCCTGCGGCTCGCAGCAGGTATGGCGCTCACCATCGAGCCGATGCTCACCATCGGTGCGCCACGACTACAGATCCTCGACGACGGGTGGACTGTGGTGACGGAGGATGGATCTCCAAGCGCACAGTTCGAGCACACGGTGCTCGTGACACGCTCGGGTGCGGAGGTTCTGACGCAGTCAGACGATCCCATCCGCCTCGTGCTCGGAAGCGATGCACCGCCGCAGGCGATCTGCGGCCGACAGGCCCGATACCGCACGAACCGGCCCGGCAGTTGACACATCGGCCCTCGCGGCGCACCGTTGACTGTGCGCTGGCTTCGACTCTACTTCTATTCGAGCGTCGCGCTGGTGGTCGTGTGGGCGCTGGCCTACAGCGGAGGGGAAGCGCTGGCCACGAACGCCGGGGTGGAGGTCTCTTTTCCCGTTGCTGCGATGCCGATCGACGCGTGGATGAAACGCAACGGCTGGGAGAGTTTTCGCGGGAACCCCAGGCGGTTCCGCGTGGAGGACGGACATCTTCGGATGGTGAGCCGAGACGATTCGGTGTCGATCCAGACTGAGCGTGGTTTTCCCGTCGATCCGCATCGGTACGCCCACGTCACGATGAAGTTTCAGGTCAAAACCTTACCGCGCGGCACCCAGCTGGCGAAGAAGCGGGGCGACGACGCGGCGTTGCGACTATACGTTGCATTCGATCGCGGAGGATTCGCAGGACTGATGCCGCCCAATACCATCGCGTACACCTGGACTGAGTCCTTGCCGGTCGGGAGCATCGTGCAAAGCGAGCACTTCGATCGGCTCCGATACGTGAGTGTGGGTCGCGGTGGACCCGTGGGCGGCGGGGACGCTGCTGGCATGTGGATGACCGTCAAGCGCAACCTGCTAGCCGACTACCGACGCGTATTCCCCGAGGACGCCGGCAGGGTTCCCGATGTGTTGGGCATGGTGCTCAAGTGCGACAGCAACAACACCCATACGACGGCAGAGGCTTGGGTCGCAGCGATCCGCATCGAGTGACCAGGAGGCGAGGCATCTCGTTGCTTACCGCACCACCACCAGGGTGCCGGGATTTCCGTCGTTGGCGATCACGCCGTGCCAAGTGTCGGGAAGCGAGGGGCCTGCCCAGTAGAATAGCCACCGGGCATCCTGCGGGCCCAAGTTGATGCACCCGTGGCTGCGCCGCCGGCCGAACGCATGGTGCCAGAAGGCGCCGTGGAGAGCGTAGCCTCCCTCGAAGAACATGGTCCAGGGTACGTCTTGGATGGAGTAGTCGCCGTCGGATGCCGTATCCCCGTTCATGGACGAAGAGATATGCTTGGTGCGGATTCGAAAGTCTCCACGCGGGGTTTCGAAGGATTCGGAGGTGGAACCACGACGTCCGGTTGATACCAAGGTGGTGTAGACCGGATTCTCGCCTTCATAAGCGACGAGGATCTGCTTTGCAAGATCGACGTAAATCCAGCGTTCTGCGGCACGTGCGAGGTCGAGCTGTACGTCGCTGGATCGCAGGGCCTCGACGGCCAGAAGATCGGGATCGGGTACGTCCGGTTGGGGCGCCATGCGGACGAGGTCCGTCTGCACAAGAAAACCACGCCGGGTCCGGGAGTAGGTACGCCCGCGGAACCGTTGCGGCGCGGCGACGATGTCCACGAATTCCCGAAATCCAAGTTTGCGGCCGCGGGAAAGCTTCCCGGTGTCATCCTGCGCGTAGGCGTAGGCTTCTTTCGCCATCACGAAACCGAAGGGAAGCTGCGTCCCCTCGGCCAAGACTGTCCCTTGGAATTCTGTCGGTCTCTTCCGGCGGACATACTCGGCGGCGACATAGCCACCGCGTGCGGTTCTCCACCACGATTTGCCGTGCTCGGCGTATTGGGTACCGAGGGTGACGATATATCCGCGGTTGAGAAACGGGGTCTGCGGGTGCAAGGGCAATTTTTCACGTTTGCGAGCGAGCTCCGCGGCTCGGGTTTTCCGGGTTTTCCGGGCCGCGTCATGGCTCCGCAGCGATCGCCGTCGTGCCCGCTCGCGCTCCCTGAGCTCCGCTGGTGTTGCCACGCGCGGAATCGGGGCGTCATGGATATCCTCAAGGTTGGGCAGATCGATGGCCGCAGGCGACGTGCCGGAGGAGGACATCGGCATGGACACGTTGCCTTGCGACTGCGGGGCTGCGGCTGTGGTGGTGGGGGCGGACGTACCCGCGAGAGCGCGGGGAGGCTTGGGTCGCGGCGACGGCGGGGCTGCGGTGCCGCGCCGTTTCGAGCGTAGGGTCCTCCGATGATGGGCGTACGCCTGGCGCCCGAGGCTCCGCTCCTGACGGCTCGGGGGCCTCCACCACATGCCTGCCCCGTCTCGCGTGACCACGCCATATTCGTAGGGGAGAGGGTCGTCCGTGCGTGGGGCTGGTGGTGCTCGGAACATGCGATGCACCTTGTCGCTCACTTGCAGGCCTTTGCTCGCGCAGGCGAACCCGCCGTCCGCCAAACGGTGCCATCCTTGTTTGCAGTGTTCGTCCTCTTCGGGTAGTCGGGGTGTGCAACGGACTTGTCGACCGTAACGAAGGTAGCCGAGCTTCGTCGCCTCGAGGTTGGGTTGATCGTAGATGGTCACAACCTCGTAGCCCGCAAGTGCGTACATGTTGGCCTGTGGCACAGGTCGCGGTGCGGGCTGTTGTGGTGCGGGCTCCGATGGTGGGGCTTGCTGGAGCGTCGGTCCAAGATGTGGCCCGGCGGCGTCGCGTGTAGTGTCTTGCTGGCGTGGTGGGTGGGGATTGCTGGCTTGTGTCCTATCGTTGGATGTGGGCGGAGCCGGGCATCCAACGACGAGCCAGGTTGTGACGACGAGAGACGTCGTCCATGAATTCTTCGACCGGAAGCCTCTTGCGCACACGCGCCAAATATCGATCTTGGCCCACGAAATGTCCAGCCTGTACCGGGCGATACAGTGTTGCTCGCGCTGCGGTTTGCTCTATTGTGAAGCGTTGTGCTTTGTTCGCGCCCCGGCTGCCGGAGGCGCGCCAGCGTCACGCAAGAAGGGCGGCTGTGCGGCCACGGTGGCGCCGAAACTGGGCCCGGTTCGTACCCGTGCAGTCTCGGGAGTCGCGGAGGGGTTGCGCACTGGTCGCCTTTCTGCGTGCTAGCGTGCCGCGGAGATGGTCCAAAGCTCCCGGTATCCACCCGTGGTCGTGGTTGCATGTCCGGTGCAGGACTGCCCGTTCGTCGTTCGTGGGCGGGGCATGATGTGCACGTTGCACTGGGCCACGATCGATCCTCCGCGACAGCGGGTGCTCGAGGCCTATTCGCGTGAGGCAAGACGTCTCGGTGCGACGTTCGAGGCCAGCCGATGGGAGGAGGCGCGAGCGCGCGCGATCGAGACTGCCACGGCACAACGTCCGGGTGCGGCGTTGCGAGCGTTGGCCCCGAAGCGCCGCAGCAGCTGAAGGGGTGCCCGGGGGAGCTTTGGCTTGCTCCGCGATGGCTTCCTTCGAGCACAGCGCGGCGCTGACGCGCGCAACCACAGCTACATCGGCCGCAATGCGCGATATGCGCGATCGAGAAACCGCTGCGGCGGGGTAATGTTTGTCCCACATCGGGAACAGGCAACATTATCGTGCTGGATCGAGTCCATTCTTCTGAATCCGCGGCGCGGAGGGTGTGCACCTCTCTCGCGCTGTTTCTGTCTTTCACGCTGGTCACGCTCGCCGGATGCGGCCGCGATCCGCTCGAGCTCACCATCGGCGGTCTGGTCTTCGGCACCGGGACCAGCACCAGCGACGGCGTCGCGGAACCTGGGCCTGGTGGGACAGGGGTGGATCCCGGCGATGGCGGTGGACCCACGTCGGACCCGGAGACCGAGCCCGACATGGGTGGGGCCGATCCCGGCGACGACACCGATTGCGTGCCGGTTTCGTGTGTCGAACAGGGCGTCGAATGCGGCGACGCAGACGACGGTTGTGACGCCGTGCTCGACTGCGGTGCGTGTCCTCCCGGTGAGGGTTGCGTCGCTCAGGCCTGCATCTGTGCGCCGGACTGCTTCGGCAAGCAATGTGGCGACGACGGCTGCGGAGGCTCGTGTGGGGACTGCGAAACCGATGAGTTTTGCAATCTTACGCAGCTGTGCCAACAGCTAGCGGACGATTGCCCGGACAGTGCCGACTGTAGCGGTCAGGATTGTGGACCGGATCCGGTGTGCGGGACCGACTGCGGCGACTGTCCCGCGGGCGAGGACTGCGGTGCCGACGGGATGTGCGACTGTGTTCCCGTCGGATGCCTGGAGTTGCAGGCCGAGTGTGGGGCGATCGACGATGGCTGCGGCGCGACGATTACCTGTGGTTCATGCGCCGCGCCTTCCATCTGTGAGAATCACGCTTGCGTGTGCGTGCCCGATTGCGCAGGCAAGCAATGTGGAGACGACGGCTGTGGCGGCGTGTGTGGTACGTGCGCCACCAGCGAATTCTGTAACTTGGCGCAACTGTGCGAGACGACGGGCCCTGGCTGCCCGGACAACGCCGATTGCACCGGGCAGCAATGTGGGCCGGACCCGGTATGTGGCACCAATTGCGGTGACTGTGCGGCGGGCGAGACCTGCAACGCCTCGGGCGTCTGCGAATGCGTGCCGCAGTGCGTGGGGAAACAGTGTGGAGATGACGGCTGCGGCGGTGTATGCGGCGATTGCGAGCTCGGGTACTACTGCGCTTCTGATTTTCAATGCTACCTCGACGCAGGCCCCAGTGAAGTGTGTCAGTCCACCCAAACCATCGTGTGCGGTGGCTGGCTCGACGGCAACAACCTGGCCTCCTCGGCGGACGATATGGACGCGTACTCCACCTGCGGTGCCACGGGGCAAACGTCGAGCGAGGACGTTTTTGAATTCGTTGCCGAAAAATCGGGCACGATCGTCATCAACCTGACCGGATCGTTCGAGACTGGCGACACCAATCTGTTCGTCCTTGAGCAGTACTGCGCCCCAGATAGATGCGTCGAGTCGGGTACGAGTATCTCTTCGAACGAAGAGGTCGTGGTGAGCGTGGTGGCAGGCCGAACGTACTATGTGGTGATCGACGGGAAGAACGGCGGTGGGGGTGACTTCACGGTCCAGGTGGATTGCGACAACGAGCCGGATCGGGTGCTTTTCGCGTTCGAAGAGATGATCATGCACGAGTCCTACGGTTTCCATCGACTCCTGATTGGGCCGTCCACGTCCGACGACCCACTCGATGGAACATGGACGGTTGTCGCTGACGAGACCGCGATGAACAACCCGGCGTTCCAGAGTGCACCCGACAGCTGGCTGGACGGTCTGCGCATTGATCTCACGCCCTGGGCGAGCCAAGGCATCCGTTTCGCGTTCCACTACTTCGGCTACGCTGGCGATGAGAAATGGTACGTCGAGAATCTGTGCGTGGGGCTCGACGCGGATGGGGACAACAAGCCCGACGATTGTTACTATGACGAGTCCTTCGGTGGATCGGGTGGGCAAGGCTGGCCACCGGGCTGGGATATCGCCTACGGCGCCGAAAACAGCAGTCCGGACGATTGGCGTCTGTCCACGGATATGTCTTCGCCGCATGTGTCGGATGCCACCGTGGATCTGCCGACCTCGGCGCTGCACGAGGAGCCTACGAGTGGGGTGGCGGACGCCTACCTGCTCAGTCAGCCCTTCCTGGTGCCCGCGCCGTAGCGCGGCTGGGAGCCGTCTGCACACCTCGGGTCGGGTCGGTCGCCCTGTGAGCGGGTCGTCAGCCGGCCATGGGGGATCACCCCAGACGACTCTCGCGTGCCTGTGGATCCGCCGCACCCGCCCGCTCCTGAAACCGGGTGGGGGGCGGTCGGGTCCCATGGCAGGCCTTGACACGTACGCAACACACACCCGTCGCCGCCACCAAAATCCGTCGTCGCTTTTCCGCTGGATTCAAGGCTAAAGCGGTTCGGTTGGCGAGTCGACGGGGCGCGAGCTTGTATGATATCGCGCAGCGATTGGGGATCAGCGAGCGAGCGTTGAGCAACTGGGTCAAGCAGGACGCGGCTTCTGCTGACGGTGCCGGGCCCTCGTTCGAGGATCAGCATGAGATTCGGCGTCTTCGGGGAGAGCTTCGGCGGGTGACGACCGAGCGAGATATTTTGAAGCGCGCGGCGGCGTTCTTCGCTCGTGGTGGCTCGGATCGCTATGCGTTTGTCCATACGCAGGCGAAGCGGTTCCCGGTGGTGAAGCTTTGCGAGCTCCTACAAGTCTCTCGGGGGGGGTTGTACTTCTGGCGGACGAAACGGGCCGGTCGACAGGCGCACGAGTAGACGCTTGGTCAGTGCTGAGGATGCCTCGTCGTCGATCTCACGATTGGGCGACGAGGATCGGCAGGGGGGTACCTAGATCAAGCGAAATTCGATTCGCCGGTTTTTCGCGCGTCCCGCTGCGGTCCGGTTCGTGTCGATGGGCACGCTTGCCCCACGGCTTGCGGTCTCAAGGCGCCTGCCGTCGATGCCGTGGGCCTCCAGCCACTGTTTCACACTGGACGCACGCGCGTGGCCGAGTTGGTCGTTGCGGATTTCCGTGCCACTTGAATCGGTATGTCCGCTGATCTCGACGCGGAGGTCCGGGTAGGTGTTGAGAATCTCGACTGCCTTGCCCAAGATCGCCTCGGAGGTTTGTTGGATGGTGGCACGACCGAGCTCGAAGTAGATCTCTTCGATCACACCGGTGAAAGCTTGGACCTCTACAGGCACCTCGTCGGGGCAGCCATCGCTGTCTTGGAAACCGTTGACCGTCTCCGGCTGTGTCGGGCATCGATCGACGTCGTCGACGATGCCATCTCCGTCCTGGTCGCGGGGTGGGCAGCCAGAGGGAGCCGGTCCTGCTTCGTCGGGGCATGCGTCGTTGGGGTCGGGTATGCCATCGCCGTCTCGATCGCGTGTCGGGCATCCGTCCGGTGCCACGCCGGGCTCGTTCGGGCAGGCGTCTTGCGCGTCGAGATAGCCGTCTCCGTCGCGGTCGGATGGCGGTGCGGGCGACGGTTTGGGTCGGCCAAGCGTGACCGAAAGTCCGATGGTGGCTTGCAGGTTGGAAGCGAGGGGCCGATCGATCTCCACGTACCGGCGGCTGAGCACGTCGCGGATATCCACGCGGAACATGACGTGTCGAGCGAGGAACCACTTGAGTCCTCCGCCGAAGTAAGGCATCTCGTCGACATCATTGCCAACGACGGATCGTGGGCTCGCCACGCCCACGCCGCTCATCCCAGCGACGAGGAATGGCGTGACGCTCCATCGGGGCAGCTGAGCTATGAGATGGCCCCCAAAGTTGTAGCCGTGGGCTCGGCCCACGTCGCTTTGCAGCGCGATGTAGCCAGCTTCAGCCTCGACGCCTAGGGCCGGCCATACGTAGTAGCCAAACCGCAGACCGCCGTGGGGGGCGGGGCGCTCAAAGGCGTGAAAGCCTTCGAGTGGCAAGTCGAAGTCTACTTCGTACAGTTCGATGCGTTCGTTCAGCAGAAACACACCGCCGAAGAGGCCGACCTCGAGCAGACCCTTGCTGGGTGTGTGCCGGAGGAACCAAGGCTCGATCACCTCCGCCTTCGGATCGGTCTGCGAGACCGTGTCGTCATTGCTCGCGGCGGCGGCCGGCCGGGCGTACATCCCCGCCGGGAGCGCGAACCAGGGGAACGCGAGGCGAGGCGGGCGGGCCATCGCGACGTCGCGTGGCGTCTCGGGAGGACAACTCCGCTCCGAAGCGGCGCGAATTGGTAGGTGCGAGGCCGGCGATTCATGGATTGCTTCCGAATACACCAAGCTCTTTGCCGTTCACAGCCGTTGGGCGCGTTCGCGCGCACCCGACCGTGAGCCGTCGCACCCACCTCCGTGTCACTCCAAACTTGTTCCGTTGCCGTCTCTCGCGTGCGAGGCGCGGCAACACAGCTGCGTCGGCAGTGCGATCCGTCGGCACGCTCAGGGAGCCTCGCCGACGGGTGAAATACCATACATGTAGGTCGGTGTCATGCCCATACCGGCCCGACCCGGTTCCGGCCTCGTGGCGATGCGTACAGCACGCTTTCGATAGGACCCAGCGCCAGTTTCCGTCGTCCATCGCGGTCGCCGGAGGTGAAACTGGTAACAATGTACGCGGGACTCGTGCTCCGCGGAAGTCGGCGCGATGGGGCGGATCCTGCTCGTGTTCGCCCGCATTGTTTGGCACACTCCGCCGATGATCAGACGTCAGCTTGCCATGTTTTCTAGCATCCTGTTCATTGCCGCAACCGGGTCCGGTTGCGGCGACGACCCTTCCACGGGTAGCGGTACCGCCACGGGGTCGGACGGTGGAGATGGAGATGGCGGTGGAGATGGCGGTGGAGATGGAGATGGAGATGGAGATGGAGATGGAGATGGAGATGGAGGTGGAGATGGTGATGGAGATGGAGATGGGGACGGGGACGGTGATGGAGACGGTGATGGAGACGGGGACGGTGATGGAGACGGGGCGAGCGAGAGCAGCGTTTCGGCGACGGGGGGCTCGGACGAGGGAGGGTCTGGGTCTGGTGATTCTCAGACGGGCGAGTCTGAGACGGGCGAGACGGCCGGTGAGGAGTGCACCGCGGCGGACGGCGAGCTCGATCTGGCGTGCGCAGACGATCCCCAATGGTTCTGCTCGAACGGGTACTGTGTGGACTGCGCCGACGAGGCGGCCGGCGACGAGAGCTGCGAAGCGCGGGATGTCGAACTACCTGCATGCCGGGCGGACGATGGCGTGTGCGTAGAGTGCACCGCGCAGAACGATGAGGTCTGTGTCGAGAATAAACCTGTATGCGACTTGGCCCAGAGCGCTTGTCGCGGATGCGTTGATCACGATGAGTGCGACAGCGAAGCGTGCAACTTAGAGTCGGGGGAGTGCATCAACGCGGACGATCTCTACTTCGTGAGCAACGACCACTCCGATTGCGAGGAGAGCGACAGCGCAGAGGGTACGAAGGATAAACCGTTTTGCGAAATACAGGATGCCGCGACGGCGATCGAAAACGATAGCAAACCGACAGCGGCGATCGTCATCTTAGACGATCACGATCGGTACAAAGCCCCGGTGGAAATCCGTGGCTTTCGGACCGTGGTGATTGTGGCGCCGGAAGGTGCGGCGCTGCGCGGCGCCGCAGGGAATTCCGCGCTTGTGGTCAAGGACGGGGCAGACGTGAGTGTGACCCGACTTCGAGTGCGCCACAACGATGCTGATGTAGCGAGCGAAGAGCCGGCAGTGCGATGTGATGAGGCGAAGGTTAGCCTCGCTGAGGTGGAGATTTCACGCGTGGATGGGCGTTGCATCATGGCATCCGGATGCCAGCTGTCGATCGAGGCAAGCGTGCTCAAAGATTGTGCTCGAGGCGCGATCGAGATCGCGGCGGGGTCGGAACTGACGATGTGGAATACGGTGGTGGCCGACAACGGGGGCAGTGAGGACGACCGCGGCGCGATCCATGTCCGGGCGAGCCACGTCGACCTCGTGTACAACACAATCGCCAACAATCAGCGGGCAGACGGTGACGGCGGCGCGACCGCTGATGATGGCTCAATCACCTGTCAAGGCGCGGTTGAGGGCGAGGTCCGCAATAATATCATCGCGGGCAAGCGGCCAGACAGCATCGAGGAGAACGATTGCATTGGGCTTACGGTCGAGAATAACGCCGTCGACGATGGCAAGTTCTCCGACAACAACGACTTCGGTGGCGCGGACAACCACTATGATGCGAGTTGGTTCACCGACGTCAGTACGGACGACTACCACCTGCAATCGAGCAAGGTACCGAAAGATTGGGAAGGTGTGGCTCGGCGGGAGTCGAAGGACCCCGTGGCAGATATCGACGGCGATGTTCGACCGGATTCTGGATTTCCCGGCATCGACGAGCCCTCCTAGCCGGGTCGGCTCGGCCTGGTTTGCTCGTGGCCGATCGGCTCCCCCGATCGGACCCAGTCGGTGCTCATTGGGCCTGATCGGGTCCAAGGGGGGGATGGCGGCGCAGCGACCGTTCAGCGCGCCCAACAACGGTCGCTACTTCAGGTTCTTGGGCGCGTACGAACCCTCCGTCCATGATCTCAACGAAGCCCATCGCCCCCTCGACGCGGATACGCTGACCCGTCCTGATCCTCTTGGTCGCGTTGGCAACACAGACCACCGCTGGAATCCCATATTCTCGAGCCACAACGGAGCCGTGGGTCAGCTGTCCGCCGACCTCCATCACCAGTCCACTGGCGTTGAGGAATAGCGGGGTCCAGCCCGGGTCGGCGAAGGGGGCCACCAGGATCTCCCCGGGTCGTACGGTTTCGTGGATGGGGTTGAGGACGATCCTTGCGCGCCCGACCACGTCGCCGCGCGAGACCGGGCTGCCGATCAGCGCCCCTTTGGGCGCGTCGACCCGAGGGTGGCTGACCTCCGGGCTCTCGCCGTCGGAGGTCAAGACACGTGGGGGGGCCAGTTGCTGGTGTCGCTCGTGCTCTGTTTTTCGCCGTTGAATTCGGCCACGGAGCTTGCGCCGAGGATGATTGTACGCATCGAGTAGTTCGTCGAGCTCGAGAAACCACACGTCATCTATGGATTCGAGCTGCCCGCGCTCTGACATCGTGCGGCCCACATCGAGGGCCGCTTCGCGAAGAAGCGCGAGGGCGTGCACGACGACGTGTTGTGGATGTTCCCGTACGGTGAGTAGATGGCGATGCACACAGATGAGGTGGCCGACGGCTAGCGAGCGAAGCCAACCGAAGCGAGCGCGTGCAGCTTGGCTGACCATGTGATTTTCAATATGCTTCGCTCGTGCCGCGAGGTCGGCGTGTTGGCGGCGCTGCGAGCCGGGAGGGGCTTGTTGCACATGGCTGGCGATGGTGTGCATGAGCAACGCGGGTTCCTCTTTCCAGCGGGGTCGGCTGGGGTCGATCTCGGATGACGCTCTCGCTCCGTAGCGGGCCACGAAGTGCGACCACGCGGTCGAAACCGTGACGTTCGAGCTGCTCTCGATGGCGTGGCGCAGAAGGTGCGGCGCTCGTGTGGCGTCAAAGGTGGCGCGCAGTAGGGCGTCGCCGCGTATGCGTTCGGCGAGATCTCCGAGCTCGCGGTCCATATGGATGGTGAGGTCTGCCGGCAAGCCTCGCCCCAAGGCGGCGAAGTCGTCCTCCGACGCTCGGACCAGTCGACGTAGCAAGTCTCCAGCTACGATGCCGGCGAATATCAGGGGGGGCAGCCAAAGCAGCCGGACGAGGAGAGTGCCCAAGAGCAGGCGAATACGGGAGAGTCGTTCACCGGCATCGAACTCAACGGGGACACGTCGGGCGCAGTCTTCGACGAGAGCTTCGACCCGGAGGGTGGCTTTGGTCGCTACTTTGGCCGCGTCGGGTCGCAGTAGGTTGAATGCGGTACGCAGCGCCATGGGCAGTGCGATCTTGGCGAGCCAGAAAATATGGAGACGTGGGCCGCGGGTAAAGCTGGCGCGTCGGCAGACGAGCTCCATTGCGCGCGCGCCGAGAGCATCTACATGGCGCATCGCACCGATCAGCACTCGCCTGGGCACCGCGGAGCGCAGCGGTCGGCTCAGGTCCACGTACACCCGGCCTCCTGCGAACGTTACCCAGGGGCTCGGTTGTACGCGTCGCCGCGGCCTCCCAAGCGGCAGCATCAGCGACCATGCCGAGCACGAAAGCGGTGGCATCGCATCGGTCATCACCTGGATGTGCTGGAGGCAGACGTGGACGTGTTCATCCGCATCGTCAGGAGGGGGATGTGGGAGCGGGAATAGTGTCGTGATGGGACGTGTCTCCACGATCCATGCCTTGTTTCTCTCCAGGCGCCACGAAATACGTTGGGGCTTTGCCTGGGCGTCCTCGATCGCCGCGCCGAGGCGACTGAGCTGTTCCACCTCAGCGTCGTTGAGCACGCGCCCATCACGGCGCGCGGCCGCCACCTCCACCGTGTAGACGCCTCCGTCTCGGCGCGCGCGCGTCGAGTGGATTTTCTTTCCGATATCGGTACGCGTGAGGGCGTGGACACGTTTGTCCGTTTGGTATCGGTCGGCCGCACTTAGATTCGTACCCCTGGCCTCGCCAAGACCATAGACGGCGTGAATGGCCAGCGTATGGCGATGGCCGGTGCTGGGATCTGCAGTGAACATCACGCCGGATCGATCGGCCATCACCATACGTTGAACTACGACGGTTGGAGCGAGGTTTTGGGAGAGCAAGCCGCGGCGCTCACGGTGGGCGACCGCTCGGTCGTCGTAGGCCGAGGCCCAGCACTGCCGTGTCTCCAATAGGATGTCGTCTAGGCTCACGAGATTGAGTGCGGCGTCGCGCTGTCCCGCAGCCGAAGTGCTGTTCGGGCTCTCTGCTGCGGTGCTCGAACATAGAGCGTAGCGGTGGGCTTGGCCGATCGCAGTCCAGGCCTCGCGCAGCTCGTGCGCGAGCGTGGTCGGTAGGGCTCGCTCCAAGAGATGTCGGCGAATGCGGGCGGCGATGAGGTTTCGGTACGTGGTATCGTGGCGCTCGTTCCTCAGGTCGGAACAGAGATCTCCATAGTGTCGGTCTTGGTTCACGAAGGCCGCAAAGGCGTCCCTCGTGATGCAAAAACCCGGCGGGACCGCGAAGCCCAGTCGGGTCAGACGCCCGAGGTCAGCCGCTTTCTCGCCCACTGCTCCCGCGTCGAGGAGGTCGAGATCTTCGAGAGCTCGTACGAGTGTCGGATCCTGGCGAGCTGGGGACATGGGGGGACGGGGCCACCGCGGTGACTTCTGAACGGCCGGACCTCGGCCGAGGTGTACCCCAGTTTGGCGTGGGGGGAGCCGTGACGGGGGGTGGCCGACGAAACTGAGCCCCGTCGCGGCTCCAAAACCGCGCCCATCCGAAACTTGTGGGAGCGCAGGGTGTGTGTCGTGACCAGCGCAGATTTGCGGCGATGGTCTCCACACTGCGTTGCGGAGGGGGCCGGCGAGTCGCTAAGGTTCGCTCGGATGTGTTCACTGGCCGCCATCGCGTTTGTGGTTGCCGCCGACTGTGGGTGGCCGCCCATCATCTCGCACGGTGGTGCGGCGTCTGTTGGCGGAGATACGCTAGGCCATCCTAGAGATGGCGAGCGTCGCCGCGGGGGCGGGGAAAATGCGCTCGATCCAAAGTTTGTTTCGCACTAGGTATGGGATTTTTCGGTTGGTGGCGTCACTTCTGGGGGGGGCAAGAAACCGTGGTGGCAGCAAGCAAAAGTGTTTCCGTCAGGGGGCTGGTGCAGGCGATCGACGAGATGCCCAGCCCGCTTTCGGGCGAGATCTGCGTATCGATCCGCTACCTCGCTTCCGTACCCCACGCCTTCGGCACCTTGTTGGGAGCGGTGACACGTCACCAGGTGGAGTGCCGGCAGAGCCGGGACTTCATCTTGCGGGACGGGCAGGGCGGCTTGCTGGTGCAGGTCGATGCGGGGCACGATGTGGCCACCTTTCATGCCGGGCTGCTTGCGCGGCACGGTCTTGATCTCGAGGCCCGTGAGGAGATCATTCGTGAGGGGGATCTGGTGGTGGTGCGTGGTCAGATCACCGACATCGACGCCAGATCCCCCCATCGCCGGGCGCCCTACCGAGCCATCTTGGTCGCAGAAGGTCTCACCCGACGAGAATGATTCCGGCGGGCGCCGCATCGCGGTCGCGGTCTCGCCTAGGTTTTCATCTTTGAGCGAAGATCGTTGAACGCTTCGCGAAGATCGTCGACGCCGCGCTTCACGGCGTGGACGGCGTCTTTTCCAGCCTTCTCCGCTTGCTGCTCAAGGTCGTCAATCTTCGGCTCGAGCTTTTCGAACGCGCTCCTGAGTTCCTTGCCGCCGAGGTGCAGCTGAAGTCGCAGCTCATCGCGGAGACGCTTCAGGCTCTGCACGCCGTCTCGGAGTTGCGTGCGAAGTTGGTCGTTCATGTCGTTCATGTCGCCAAGGTAGGCCCGCGGCCAGGCGGCGCAAGTCGGTGCGAGGATAGCGACCGAACGGGCCCTTGATCCCCCAGGAAGGCCAGGAAGCGTCACTCGCGCCGCGTGTGCACGGTGCCATTCACTTCAACCGGTAGCGGCGAATCCGGCCAGCCAGCGGTCGATCGTGTGGATGAGGTGCCGCTGCTGGTCGCTCTCGGCGCATTCGCTCCGGGCCTGGTTGGCCAACTCGGCGGCTTTTTGCGTGTCGGTTCCCGAGTCTCCCAGGGCTCGCGCCCAGCCGAAACGCGGCGGCGCCAGCATCCCAGGTGGGGAGCCGTCACTTTCACGTTGCTGAACCGCGCGGGAGAACGCATCGGCCGCTTGGACGTGGGCGCCTTGTTTGAGGCAGCAGTCGCCGATAGCGATGAGTGTTCCCGAGATCTCCTCGTCGGCGGTGCCCGTTTTCTGGGATTCGTAGATGGCGAGGGCACGCTGCAGATGTTCTTCGGCTTCGTGGTGTTCCGATTGGGTGCTGAGGGTGTGGGCGATGTCGAGGAGCACAGCCGCCACGGAGGGGTGGTTCGAGCCGAGCCGTTTCTCTCGCATCTCTAGCACGCGATAGTACGCGCCAACCGCCTCCCGGAAATTGCGTACGGGGTTGAGCACGCTGCTCTCGTCTGTCGCGGGGATGGTCTGGAACGCGGCAGGTCTGGCGCTTCGCGCCGCAACGTGGTGTCGCTCCACGGGAGGCTTGTCGGGTATCTTGGTCACATCGGGCCGCTGGGCCCGATCGGCGGGTGCCGTCGCATCGGGGAGGTTAGCCGTGCGCTCCGAAGGGGGGAGGTCGGCCGGGTCGCCGTCGGGCGCTGGATCTTCGGTATCGCTCGCTTTACTGCCGGTGCTGCCTTGTCCGTAGCGCACGTCGAGGATCGTCTGCATGCCGATACGGACTCGGTCGCCTTCGCGCAGAACTTCGACCTCCACACGACGCCCGTTGACATATGTTCCGTTGATCGATCGCAGGTCGACGATTTTGGCGATGCCATCCACATCGAGGATGATCTTCGCGTGTTTCCGGGAAATATCGTCCGACGGAATCTGCAGGTCCACCTGGTCGCCGCGTCCTATTAGGACCTCTCGATCTTTGATGCTGATGCTGCGACCCGCTGAAATTCCCGAGAGAATCACGAGCGCCAGCGGGCCTGCCCTGCGGGTGACACGGGGCTCTGCCGGCGCCCGGATACGGGTGGTGTCGCTTTCTTCGGCCATCACTAGTCCCCAGAGACTGTCGACCGCGGCGGGACTAGCTTGAGCTTGATAGGGGCGGGGAGCCGAATCGGGCCGAGGCCGGGGCTCGCAGTGGAAAACCGTGTTCGTTCGGGGCGCCGTTGTTTGGGCGCCGTTGTTTGGGCGCCGTTGTTTGGGCGCCGTTGTTTGAGCATCGTTGTGCCACAGCTGCGTGTGGTTTGGCTCGGGCCGGGTGGACCTTCGTGGAACCTCCTCGTCCCTCGGAGACCAGATCGGGGCGGCGCTCTCCGAGAGGCCACGCGATGGGAGGATCGATGCTGACGTTTTCGGATATTCCCGCCTGGCTCGGTACACGTCACGAGGAGGCGAAGGAGATCGGTCGCGGCTTCCGATCCGCCTTTGTCGCGGTCGGATCCGTGCACCGGTTTCACGCTGAGGCGCTCCTCGATCGCAGTCTCTTCGAGCACTCTGCCAGCCTTGTCCTCGACGGTGTGCTGCGATGCTCGCTGCACGACGGGCTTGTGCGATTGTACGAGGAGGGGGACGTCCTGATGGGCGTGCCGCCGGTGGCTCAGATCAACTCGGAGTTCGCAGGGGAGTTGTTAGTATGTGACGGGGAGCGGCTGAGGGAGCGGGCCGCGAGCGATCGCGGTTTCGGTGATCGTTGGATTCGCCTGCTCGAGCTACACGCCGAGATCATGCATGGTCTGTGCGGCGTCTACGTACGTCCCGATGTGCAGCCGATCGTCCACTTGGAAAGATGGGCTCGCGGAGACTGCATCATCTCGGAGGGTGACCTCTCTCAGGATATCTATGTCATGATCGACGGCGAGGCTCGCGTGCTCTACGAAGGTCGTGAAGTAGGTATCGTTCGCGCCAACGAGCTGTTCGGTGAGATGAGCTTCCTGATCGAGCAGCCACGACTTGCCACGGTCGTGGCGATGAGCGAATGTGTTGTACACCGAGTTCGCGGTGAGGAGTTCAATTTGCTGCTCGCTACGCGTCCGAGCTTAGCTGTCGACATGGCGAGGACAATGGCGTGGCGGATTACCCGACTCAACCAGGTTGTCGAGGCGGCGTAGTCCCAATAGGGCCTCCGGGTGAACGGCGGGGCGGGTGTGTTGAGATTCTAAGCGGTCGGATGGGCTGTGGCGCTACCTGATGTCCGCAGCGGGCCACGTTGGTGAAGGAAACTGTGCGCCGAGGCGCAAGGTACGCGGAGCGATTCATCGAAGTTGTACCCCTGTCAACTTGCGTGGCCACGCTGGTCATTCGCGTCTAAGCTGCCGCCCAGCTCGGAGTGCGTGGTTGCAATGTTCGTTTCTCTTCTCGTCGGATCACAACTGCTCGTCGCGTCACACCTGCTCGTCGCGTCGCACCTGCTCGCAGTACGCCCGCTTGCAGGCCAGCTCCAGCAAGCGGCGCCTATTCGGTCGGGCGGGGTCCCGCCCCAGGCGGAAATAGGCGCTGACAGCGGAGCCGTGCCGGACCTGCTGTCAGGGGGCGTTACGTCGGAACCAAGTGTGGACCCGCCCGACTTGGAAGATCGTTTCGTCTGGGATGCCCCGAATTGTCCGGGCGAGTACGAGATTGTCCGCAAGTTGCTGGATCTACGGGCGCATGCCGACGATGCAGCCGTGTCGGACGACCTGCGCATCCGACTCGACGTCCGCCGGCTCGAATCGGGAGCATGGCAGGCGACGTATCATGTCCACGATCGCGGCATCGATACAGAGGAGACCTTCGCAACTGCGAGCTGCGAGGAGCTCGCCAGCGTGGCCATCATCAAGGCAGCGACGCTTCTCGGTGTCTCCCCACCGTCCGATTTGGAGGAGGACGAGGAGGAGGACGGGAAGGAGTACGGGAAGGAGGACGAGAAGAAAGCGCCGGGCGGTGGCACTCATAAGGAGGATATGCTCCCACAGGCGCCGGCGGAGCCCTGGCCGCTCCCGCCCCCGCCTTTCAAATTGCGCAGTTTGATGGGCTCGCTGGCGCTTGGATCAGCTTCCTGGCAGCGGGATCCGTGGTTTGCGTTCCAAGCTTCGTTCGGTGTGCGTACATCTCGGGCGGGCGACATTGGTATCGTTGCTCACTACAATCATCCGGCCCAGAGGGAAGAGCGGAGCGACGATACTTCGGATGGCTGGAGTGCCGTCGAGTTTCGCTACTGCGCGAATCGTCGACTTCGCGCGATTGCTGGGCTCGAGCCTGGGTTGTGTATTGGCGCCGCAGCGGATTTCGCTTGGGGCAGCCGCAAGCTCGCGAACGAGCGCATCGACCCCCATCGCTATATCTTCTTCGGGATACTCACGAGCCCCAAGATCACCTACTGGCTCGGTCCACATGTGGGATTGTTCGCCGCCGTCGGCATGGGCATTCAGGTGGTCCAAATCACAGTCGGGGAGGGTTCTACACAGGTCAGAGGCGAGAAGGGGGTGCTCTCATCCGTGGTGGGCGTCGTGCGTCGCGGCGGCGCGCGGTGACCAGAAGCGCGCAGACGGGACGTTGCTGTGGCGTGGCCGTTAGCGAGCGCGGTCGCTTCGGGTCGGGTCGGGCGTAGTCGTTGGGCGGGCGGTCGTGTGGTCAGCGTTTTGCCCTTACTGGTTGGAGTACCGAAGACGCGTGGCTTGCCGTGGTCGCGGGTTTGTACGACGAGAGTCATGCCCACCAAGACCAGGGATCGTTCACTCTTTTCGAAACGCCTGGCTCGCCGCTACTGAGAATATTTGGACCCATTCGGGGATCCAGCAGGGCACAGACAGGAAGTCCGGCGGCTAGCGCTTGAATCGATCGCCTGAACCGACCCGCGAGCCAGGGGACCGGCCGCCCCTTCAGATCGTTGCTCGCCCCGTGTCGGCGGCGCGCCGCTTTTAGACGCCGAGCCCG
>JAZGFE010000120.1:0-2303 GCA_036479215.1 Nannocystaceae bacterium
GTTCATCACTAGAAGAAATACCCCTCCCAAAACTACACATCCCTCCACAGTCTCGCTCCACCTCCAAACAAAACATTCCTCCTCCTGACCCCGTCTGCCTCATACACAAAAAATCTGACACCCTCACTCCCGTGGATATTGACGCCCCGCGCGAGAGCGAACTGCACGGATCATGTCTTCCATCCCGACACACCGGGACCATCTACCGGCAGGCCGCGCTCCTAAGCCTGCCTCACAACGATTTGCTGAAACGGTATGTCAATGCCGCCTTCGTTCAGCGCCAAATAGACTTGCTCGCGCACGTTGTGTAGCATCGGTAGGTAGTCGGGGGCGGCGGACCACACTAAGACTTTGAAGTCCAATGCACTCGCGCCGAACCCTCCGAACGCGACAACAGGCTCAGGGTCCAGTAAAACAAGGTCCGCACGTTTCGCGGCCTCCTTGAGCACCTTGACCACGTGGCCGATCTCAGCACCGTAAGCGACACCAACATCCACCGCGCCGCGACGCGAACCGCGGGCCGTCAAGTTGACCACCGTACCCGAACTCACGGCGCCGTTGGGAACAATGATGGTCTCGTTGTCTGGAGAGATCAATGTTGTGGCAAAGAGCCCCACCTCCTGCACGACACCCATGGATCCGGCCACGATGACGGTATCACCCACCGTGAAGGGCCGATACACGAGCAACATCACACCGCTAGCGAAGTGTGACAAGCTGCCCTGCAGGGCCAGCCCGATCGCCAAACCCAATGTGCCCAGAAGTGCGACGAAGCTCGTGGTCTCGACGCCTGCCGTGCCCAATGCGGTAATCACTGCAGCCGCCAGCAGGCCGTACTGGACAAGCGCCGCAAGAAAGCGCGCAACCGCCTCATCCATTTTCCGCTTACGGAAACCTTTTAGAGTCAGCGCGCAACTCCATTTGGCGACGAACCAACCCAGGACCATGATCAGCAGGGCCACGGCGCCGTTCTTTATGACGGGCGCGTAGAGAGCGAGTGTCTCTGGAAGTTGAAACTGTTCCATTGATTGCCGTTTCTTCGCCGCCGAGGGCGCTAGGGGAGCTGGTAGACTACGCTCAGTGCACTTACTGTGTCCAGGGTCTCAATCCCAGGTAGGGGCGCGTGATCGTAGCGAAACGTCAGTGTGGCAGAAAGCGAGAAACTGCCCGCAATCTGGGTGGTGAACGCGTTGTCCCAGTTCACCCGGAACATCTTTCCGTCCAAGAAACTCTGCATGTACTCCACGCCGGTGCGGAACGTGACGCGTTCGTTCAATTCGTTGCTGTATCCGGCGAATAGCCGCACTGCGTGATTGGATGCAGTCTTGTCTAGAACGGTTGCATTCCCAGCCTCGTCCAACTCGGGGTCACCGCTGGCGTCGAGTGGGTGGATGGCCGCATCCGTGCGAACATCGTATTGAAAGTCGTAGCCGGCTTCGAACCACATACGATGCTTTGGCTTGTTGATCGCGTAGAACGACAGACCAGGATCAACGTTCAGTCGCAGGTCCAACCCCTGAAAAGTGTCCGTACGAACTGTCGCCATGACGAACGTCGACCACCTGGGGTGGAAGAAGACATCGTAGCGAACACGTCCCTGTACATTTCCGACCGTTTGATCAAACCCGTTATCCTCGGCCGCCGTGTCGTCAACCGCCGCCGCCGCGTAGTTTCCGGCGGCTGAAGTCGAGAACTGATGAATCTGGCGCCGCAATCTAAAGTCGACCGACCCGGTCACAGCGGCAGACCGCGCGTTCCCAGAGGAGAGGATCCCCCCCGCCGACAAGGTGAGGTCCGTGGCATCTGAACTTTCCTCGTCCGGTTTGGGAGTCTCGTCCCCGGTGGCGAACTTCCCCTGCCCCGAAAGCTCGGTAGCACCGGAGGTCGCCGGTGCCTCGGCGCCAGTATTGCCGGTTGGGGGGCCCGGCTGGGCGGCTGAGGTCATTCGTGGAGAGACGAGGAGCGCGCAAACAGCGAACGGAGCGACGAGGTCGAGTCTAGTCGGGAGGTCCCGCGTCAGGTGATTCAACATCATCGTGCCTCTCGTATCTGAGAATCCTCGTCATGTCCAGGTCTCCCACGTCGTGGTCTCCCAAGGACGTACCACCGATCGCTAGGATCGGGCCGCCACGCTGGTGAGTACCCGAGCGCTCATCTACCGGCTGACAAGGACAGCCAGGAAGTCCGGCGGCTAGCGCTTGAATCGATCGCCTGAACCGACCCGCGAGCCAGGGGACCGGCCGCCCCTTCAGATCGTTGCTCGCCCCGTGTCGGCGGCGCGCCGCTTTTAGACGCCGAGCCCG
>JAZGFE010000121.1:0-4493 GCA_036479215.1 Nannocystaceae bacterium
GGGTGTCACCCCCGTCTCCGTCGCCACTCTGGGTGTCACCCCCGTCTCCGTCGCCACTCTGGGTGTCACCCCCGTCTCCGTCGCCACTCTGGGTGTCACCCCCGTCTCCGTCGCCACTCTGGGTGTCACCCACGCCCTCGCCTCCGTCATCGTCATCGTCATGGCATCCACCCACGAGCGGGACGGCCAGCGCTAAGAACAGGAACAGACTCAGATCGGTCTTCTGGTATTTGTGCATGATATTTATTCTCGGGTAACGGCAGTTGCTTGGAAAGAAAGAAGGATTGAGTACTCGACAGTGGAAAGTTCTCCTAAAAAATTCCACTGGCGAGTTGAGTAGTGCGATCGCACAAGTAAGATAGGCGCCTGGATGTAGTCAACACAAGATGCCGCTCAGGATCGGGCGGCCCACGTCGGTTTGGCGCGGGCGCGCCCGTTGTGATCAGTTCTGCGTGTGCGACGCGACTGTATCGTAGTGTCGGGTGGGGCTACTCCACCGGGTCAAAGTCGTCGCAGGCCTGCTCGATCAACTCCATCACATCGCTAAAGAAGCCACCGTAGTCCTCAGCGCACACGTCTCCGATGACTCCGTGGGCGCCGAACATCTCGGTGAACTCGCGGATCCGAGTGCCGACTTCCGCTCCGCTGCTGCCATCCCACGTGGGGCAGTTGTTGGGCGGGCTCGTGCCGATCAGAGACAGCGCCACCACATTTTCCATCTTCCCCTTGGCATCGATAACCGCGTCGAACCAGTCGTCGGGCTCCCCGTCCGAGCCCCAGAGGCCTTCGCCATCTTCGTCATCGTCTTCTTCATCCGTGATGAGCACCACCACGAGTAGCGCATCGTCCCGGATGAAATCCTCGTTGCATGCTCCGTCGGCATGCAAATCGCTGCCTAGGGCCTTGACCATTGACTCCAGCGGGCGTTCGTCGCTCGCTCCGGTGTTGCCCAGTTTCGCCGCACAGCCAAAGGCATCGTCCAGGTCGTCGGCAAGTGTCATAAAGCGGTAGCCGTCCTCATAGGGGCCGCACTCTCCAATTACCGTCTGGTCCACCAGTCCGCCCAGTTGTTGGCATCCCTGCGCGGCGTGCGGGTAGGCTTCGCTCGTCGTCACCCCTAAGTGCACACTTTCAAGCTCCAAAATCGAGTGGATGCTAGCGATGAACCCCGGGGCGGACGCGGCCAGGTTCCGCTGCTCGTCGAGCATGCTGTCTGAGTTGTCGATGGCGAAAAGAAAGTCGATATGATTGCAACCCGTGGGCTTGTCGGCGTCATCATCGTCGCCGTTGGTTGGGCTCTCACCTAGGTCCAAACGCTCCGTGGAAGGGTCATCTTCACTTTCGCTAATCTCATCTTCACTTTCGCCAATCTCATCTGGCTCGTCGATGGACTCCAGATCGGTCGTTTCGCTCGCGCGCGCGCCCAGCTCGCAAGCGAGGCCGGAAACGGCCAACGTGCAAGTGAGGGCGATGAAGCGCTGTGGACCCCACGGTTCCCCTAGCCCCTCTTGCGCATGCACAGACCACCACCGCCGACCCATGCTCAGCATCTCCCCCTCCGTCGGAGGAGGGGCAAACCAAGCAACAGGAGTCCGAGCGTCATCCCACGCTCTGGCGTGGCCGCGCAGCCGCAACCGGCCGATCCTTCGCCCCCTAACGGGTCGGCGCTCGGAGGGTCACCGTCGCCGTCGCTATCATCACTGTTGTCGCTATCTGGTTCGCCATCGCTGTCGTTGTCGTCGTTGTCGTCGTCACCGTCACCGTCACCGTCACCGTCACCGTCACCGTCACCGTCACCACCGTCACCGTCACCGTCACCACCGTCATCACCGTCATCACCGTCATCACCGTCATCACCGTCACCGGCATTTCCGATGTCCCCATCGCCCGCATCGTCAGGGTCGCCTGGGTCACCGTCAGGGTCGCCTGCGTCACCGTCACCGTTGCCATCCGGCTCCACCTTCTCCACATCAGGAGGGTCATCTCCGGTCTCGCCCTCCGGCTCTGGGTCGTCGCTGCAGTCGTGCACCTGGCAGCATTCGTCGTACTGGACCGAACCGATGATGTCGGCGAGGGCTTCCTTGAGCGACTCGTCGGAGTCTGTGCTCGCAGCGGTACCCGTACCGCCCCACGCCGCCATCTTATCCAACGTGTCGAGGCCGACGTCACCCACTCCGATGACGTAGGTCTTAAGTCCATTGCCGCTCATTTCCTCGAGGGCGGCCTGAACCTCGGCCTCATCAAGGCCGAAGTACTCGCCATCGGTGATCAGGATATTGAGGTACTCGGTGTCGTCGTCGACCACGTAGATCGAATCGTCGGCGAGCGTCGAGGCCGCCTCGTGGTAAGCCACCTGGTTGAGCTGTGCCATCCTCAACCCCAGATCGGTACGCGTACCCGTGTAGTCGCAAAAATCAGGGAAATCCACGCTTGCGCACGGTGGTGCCCAGCTGTTGGTATCTTGGATCCACGCTGGATCGGGGTAGTTGGCACCGCCCGGCCCCTGGTAGGTGTACGGGCGGGGGGGGAGTGTCCACGGCGTAGTACAGCCGTCGGCGTCGATGCACGACGTTTCCGGGTCAAGCGACCAGTAGATATTGTCGCGCATGCACGGACCGTAGTTCACCATCAGTTGAGACGAGCGATCAAACGTGATCAGCCCAATGTGGCTCATGTCCTCAACTGTACTCTGGGTTCCGTCCACGGGCGTAGTGAAGATCGAGTCACCCTCTAGAGTTTCGCCAGCCAAGGTGTAGCGGGCATGGTCCCACAAATCCGTACCCTCGGTGAGGGCTAGCGCGGCGGTGACCACGTCCTGCGTCATGGATGAGGACGAGTCGAGCACGATCATGATCCGCGGCAGACTGCCCGAACAATTTGGTGTCTCGATCTGGTCCTTGATGTCCTCGACCACCTTCACGAGTGCGTCGTTGAGATCGTCGGGCGTGTCGGCCTCGATGGCGGTCCCCGTGCCCCCCGCTGCGGCGAGTTCGTTGGCGTCGTTCAGACCGTCCACCGATGGGGTGATGGCTACGACGTAGGTCGGCACGTTGTCGTTCGAGAGGTCGGTGGCGGTGAGGGCGGGATTTTGGAGCGCGGGGCGTGGGTCTACGATGCCGTCTGCGCCGCTCCATTGGCCATCGGTCAGCACCAGCAGGGCGTACAGGCGACTATCGCTGTCATCAGGGTGATCGGTTTTGGCAGTCGAGATCATGTTGACCGCGGCATCCATGCCGCCTTTGGTCCACGTTCCGATGCCGGTCGGACTGCCCCCATTGGGGGCATCGGTTGCGGCGAGGGCGGCTTTGACCGCGTCCCCATTGCATTCGTACCAGGGCTCATCGCCCAGATTGTTGGGGTCGTACCAGGTGACATCAATGGTGTGCCCGCTCGCCATGCCGGGCGCGCCCTCGTGGCCATAACGGATCAAAGCGATGTGCATATTTTCGTGCAGGTACCCATCGTCGTGGTCCACCATTTGCTGGATAGCGGCGACCGCCACCTCCCATCGGCTGTCCCCACCAATCGCAAAATCGTCGTTCATGGACGTGGAGTAGTCCAAGACGATGGCGAAAGTCGGTTTGACAAACCCGCATTCGACGTCTTCCTCTGGACACTCAGCGTCCGCTGCTGCCGCGAGAGTGGGCGTTCCCACGACGGCGAGCGTGCCGAGGGACAGTGCGAGCGTCCAGACAGCGCGGCGGTGAGCCGCCGCGCGGCGGTCGGTTGCTTGTCGGGGGATTTCGTGGCGTTCGAACATTGTGGCTCCGTGACACCCGTTCGCAGCGGCTGGGTCTGCTATCGCGGGCCGCCGGTGGTCGAGTGGAGGTCTCGTTGTCTTGTTCTCCACGTTCCCCTTCCCACCCATTCGTTTCGCGTCCAAATCGAGACGCGTCTCCGGTTCGGCGGGCGCAATCCTGAACAATACCGAACAGTGTGTTTTTGAGCACAAACGGTCATGCGGATGACGCGGATGACGCGGGTGACGCGAATGACGCGAATGACGCGAATGACGCAGAGTAAGGAAAGCGCGGAAAGTGTGGAGAAGACCAGAAACGCAAGAACACGGAAAACGCGGGGGCGCGAGGCGCGGGAAAGAAATGTGGGCGAACCCAGAGCGCCGTCGAGCGAACCGCGCCTTTCGTCGGCTACACCTACGTCTTGCTACTCCTCTGGTTTTCCACAAATGGAGCATTCGAATCCCAGCTAGCGACACCTCCGCTCCGACCCTGGTACGCACACAAGTCCGGCCTTTGCTTTGCGGATGTACTACGTTGCGCTCAGCGAGTCTTTGTTGGTACCGACGTTTTGGATCTGGCCCATGATTTCAAGGACTTGTGCCAACCCGTCCGCATGCGCCCTCCGTCAGGAAGTCCGGCGGCTAGCGCTTGAATCGATCGCCTGAACCGACCCGCGAGCCAGGGGACCGGCCGCCCCTTCAGATCGTTGCTCGCCCCGTGTCGGCGGCGCGCCGCTTTTAGACGCCGAGCCCG
>JAZGFE010000122.1:0-9666 GCA_036479215.1 Nannocystaceae bacterium
GCTCGGCGTCTAAAAGCGGCGCGCCGCCGACACGGGGCGAGCAACGATCTGAAGGGGCGGCCGGTCCCCTGGCTCGCGGGTCGGTTCAGGCGATCGATTCAAGCGCTAGCCGCCGGACTTCCTGACAGTTGGCCTGGAAACGTACGCGAACTCGCCAACACCATCGAGCGGGCCCTCATCCTCGCGGAGGGTGACACCATCCACACGCGACATCTGGTATTCGGCATGGGAGCAGCCGCTCCGGCGACGATCCCTCCGACGTTGCGTGCGGCTGAACGCCAAACGATCGTCGCCGCGCCCGCAGCCACACAAGGTCATCGAAAGCAGGCAGCTCAGCGTCTCGGTATCAGCCTGCGTAGTCTGTACAATAAATTGCGAGAGTACGACATCGCGTGACGCCTTGCCGACGACGCGCGACGTTTCTCCCCCCCAACCGCCCCCATCACGCGCCAGAATACGGCATGTACAGACGCGGGCCGAGAGATCCGGCGCGCGCTGCCGCAACTCCAGGTTCCGTCGGCAACTACGCAGACACGGGGCCTGCCCGCGAGCCCACGTAGCTCAATGCTCACGTCGGGTCGAGGACGCGTCCTGTAAAGGGCACGCTCCCAGTTGGGCGGTCTCGGATCAAAAACAAGAATGGACGGTTCACCTCCAGGGTGAACTCTGGGACGGGCTCAGAGTCGTCCCCCCCGACGCCGGTCGCCGCCGCCGCCTCAACGCCCGCCTCGTCCATCGCAACGAACACACTTTGGTACACAAATGAGATGGGCGGAGGATTGTAGTCTCCGCCATCGCTCATCCCACTCAAGTCTGCCGAGCCGAGAAACGGCACGTTCATTCCCAGAGCCTTCAACGGATCCGTGAGGCTCATCGACCCGGTGGTGACCTTGAATTTCGGCAAGTAGACTTCGAGATCACCGGACTGCGCGGCATCGAGCATCACATCGAGCGTATCGGCTCCCAACCACGCCTCGACTTCGGAAAACTTTCCTTCATCGGGTACGATGAGCGTCACAGAAAGTTCGCCCCCGCGCAGCGGAAGGTCGACAAAGCGATAGCCCTCACCTTGGCCGTAGAGGCCGTACAGCTCGTTGCTATGCATCGTCGGCACATCCGTCTTGCCACCATCTAGCGTGGTGAAGGGGCGAGCGCTCGTCTGGCCTGGGTCGAACTGCATGGCCCACGGAGCTTTTAGATACACCGCGTTCACCAGCACCCAGGCCGTCGCAGCTTGGATCACGTCGGGAGGAAATAGCTCGGGAATGCGATCGCGCGTGCGATCGGCGACCCAAGCATTGATCTTGTCGCTCACTCCTTTGGGGTCGCTCCCAAAGTCGGCCAGATAAACTCCCGCGCCATAGTTCAACGCCAAGGTTTCGAGAAAACCCTGCCCAACGATGGCGGTGGGTTTGACGAACACGCGGTTGGCGGTGGCGATGATCAGCGGATCGTCGGATTCCGTCTCAGGCAGGTTACGGGCCTCCAGCGCCAAGTCCACGTGATTCATGGCCTTGTGCGCCTGTTCCGGATCCAACGGAAAGCCCAGTGACGCGACGATCTCCTCCGCCGTCTCGCCACGCGCCATCGCCAGCACCATGGCGAATGCGGAACGCAGGCTGAACGCAGACACGGCCAGGTTGCCGCCTGCGGTGTCTGCGACCTCGCGCAGCAACTTGAAGCCCAGGTCCACTCCCCCCTTGCGCATGACCTCGAGTGCCTCTGGGCTGATATCAGGCTCGAGCTCGCGATCGACATCCGCACTCAGCTCCTCGAATGTCGGCTCCTCCCCCGTCTCGCCGGTCTCGCCGGTCTCGCTCGTCTCGCTGGGAGCGCTCGTCTCGCTGGGAGCGCCTGTCTCGCTCGGGTCGCCTGTCTCGCTGGGATCGCCAGGATCGCTGGGATCGCCAGGGTCGCCTGTCCCGCTGGGATCGCCTGTCTCGCTGGGATTGTCAGGGTCGCCGGGGTCGCCAGGGTCGCCGGTACTCGACGGCTCGGCGGTACTTCCGCCTGTCGGCTCGTCGGCCGTCGCACCCGGGTCCGTGCAGCTGAGTAGACCAAAGACAGCGAGTGTCGCTAAACACGGGACCGGGGACAGGAAAGCGAACGGGGGATGGCTCGACATGAGAACCGCGTACCACCGCCGACGCTCCCGATCACAGAACGCACGCCACGTTCGCGGTGACAACGCCACCCGTCCGATCGACCGACACAATTACGCTGCGATCCGCCGCGAAGCGCCCTGCCCACAACTCTACTCAAACCCGACCCGCCACGTCTCAATCGCCTGCTCGGCCAACCACGCCTGGTACTCCTGCAATGCCGTCCGATCCCACTGTGAATAGCTCGCCACCTTCTTCGCCAGCGGACGCCCGCTCGCCTCATACTTGACCCGCTTGTCCGCGAACGCTGCTTGCTTGAGGTCGTCCCGCTCCAGGATCACCATGTTCCCAAGCCGATCTTGAACCTCGTGTACGCCGCCGCCAAATGCCTGTTGCCACCGTTCATTGGGGTGGTACGGGCACACGTGCTCCAGCACGGTCCGGGAAGACTCCGACGTGGCTCCCAGCTTCGCCTCGATCTCGCCGAGAAGAAGCCGAATCTTTTTCGACGACCGCCGACTCGGCATGGTCAGGAACTCGAAGGCACGTCCGAAAGTTTCGTCGTCGGGGTATAGCTTGCGAAACTGGGGGCTGTTTTTTACGTGACTCGCACGTTTGAACGTGTCTTTGAAGATATTCACCGAGATCTGGTTGTAGGCATGCTCCTGCTCGCTCGGTGAAAGGTGGCATACGACGTTGTAACGCACACTGAGAGCGTACACATACCTCGTGAGCCTGATGAATTCTTCTGGAGAAAAACGAACGAACGCGGCCATCAGCGCGGGAAACGGTTGGCGAATGCTAAACAGTCGAAGTCCTTGTAGCGGGTTGCGTACGTCTCGATACGCACCGTCTTTAGCCTGGCCCCACCACGTATCGTCCGGATTCAGAAGTGCCGCGTAGATTGGGGCATACTCGTCGAGGGAGAGGAGGTATTCGTACGCAGATTCTGGGGTCGATGCTCGATTGCGGACGGCGGAGAACAACTCCCGCTTGGTGGCGTGCGCAGCTTGCGAGTTATTGTGGTAGCGGATGAAGTCCGCAAAGCTAGTGTCGCCCAGCTGGTTCACGATGCCAGTCCAGCGCTCGTCGATGTCGTCCAGATCTGCGTCGGTCACGTCGTCTTCGTGTGTCACGGTGGAGAAGATGTAGTTCTTGAGTAGGTCGGGTGTCGACAACTGAACGCCCCGTGCGTTGAGCGTCTCAAACACCTTGTACGCGTTGAGATCGTCGTGAACGACGATCTTTGTAAACATCATGCCAGACGCAACTCGTTCGACGAATTCGGCGATCTCTTCGCCGGTTGTGCCCATTGGCTTGTGCACGAAGAACTGGAACGCTTGGTTGACGAGCAGGTTTGTGACGCTCAGTCCGCGCTGCATCACGATCTCGAACCTGGAGCAAATCGACTTGAAATTAGTGCGGTTATTCCGATTGAGCACCAGCCTGTTGTCCACCCGGAGCGAGACCGCGCTCTTGGTGCCGATGAATTGACTCGTCAGAAGATCCGCACGTGCTTCGTTTTCCTCGGCGTCCGTACCTGCGACGGTGAGATCCTTGATCTTTCGTATGGCCGCGACGATGACCAACGAGAGTGTGATCAGCCTCTGCTGACCGTCGCTGATCTCGTATTCGTGCTGGCTCTTGCGTTGCAGCACGACGTAGCCCATGTAGTGGTACTCCTCCCGCTCGATGGATTCGATGTCCAGCCACAGGTCCTCCCACTGTTCTTGACTCCAAGCGTAGTCACGTTGAAATCATGGTACCTGATAGCGAACGCTGTTTCCGAGCAGTTCGCGGAACGTCTGGTTGGAAGGCTCCATGAGCATGAAAGACATGGCTGGGGCTCCGTTTCTGACAAGAGCATGCCCCCGTTGCGGCGCCACGGCAAGACGCGAGCGACGGGGCATCCGGTCGCCTGGGTCGCCTGGGTCGCCTGGGTCGCCTGGGTCGCCTGGGTCGCCTGGGTCGCGATGTTGCGGGGAGCTCAGGCCACGCCACCTACCAGAACGCGGCAGCCGCGGCCTCCCGCCAAGACCCCAACACGCCCCGCAATGGCGGACGCGTCGAGAGGCGAACCGACGGCATCCGTTTCGGACGGATCCTCCAGCGTGCAATCTGACGCAGGGGCCTGCCTGCCCGCCCCCGCAACGTATGAAAATACTGCAGGTGCAGATGCAGGCCTTGCATCCGCGCGTCCGCGCATTCTCGATGGGCCGCCCGCAGCGGCTGACTTGGCGATGGCACGGCCCTTGCTCGGGTAGGCGCATTCCCGATGAAGCACCTACCTGACACACGAACCCACGTTTTACTCACCTTCCTAAGCGCCTCCATCTGGAGCTGCACAGACACCGGGTCGGAGAGCAACCCGAACGCCAACCAGGATGCCACTTCAAACACACCGGGCCAAACCGCGGACTTGCACGGCGACGACAGCGGGAATGGCGACAACGATAGCGATGGCGGCAGCAAAGGAAGCGACGGAAACGGCGACGGCACCGGCAACGGCAAGGGCGACGGCAAGGGCGACGGCAAGGGCGACGGCGACGGCAAAGGCGACGGCGACGGCGACGGCGACGGCAAAGGCGACAACAGCGACAACAGCGACAACGACGACAACAGCGACGCCGCCGTCGACTGTGACCAGCTGCCCCCGCTGCCGGCCACCTCGACCCTACGCGAAGGCATCGTGTGCAGCGAGGACTTCACCTTCGACCGCGCAGGCATGTTGATCAACGTAGACCCCGAGGGCAATGTCTATCAAACGCACTACGATGGCGCGCCGCAGCTACTGTTTCCTAAAGCAACACCGGGTGCCCGTGGGACCCGCGTCCTGGACAACGGCGACCTCGTGGTAGCGAACATGCGCGAAAATCTGATCCAGCGCATCGATTCGAGCGGAGCGGTTTCCCAGCTCTCGACCCATTTGGAGGGTCCCAACGGTATCGTGTCCGGGCCCGACGGATGGTTGTACGTCTCGGGTGGCAACACTGGGAATGTATACAAGATCCATCCTGAGACGGAACAATCCGACACGATGGCCTCACTGCCCGTGACCGTCGACGGCATCACGCTGAGCGCAGACCACAGCGCGCTCTTCGTCAATGATTTCGCGGGAATGCTGCGCACATTCCCATTCACAGCAGGCGGACAGCTCGGCGATGAAATGCCCACGGTGCAAGGAGTTGGAGATCGACCCGACGGCATGGCGGTGGACGAATGTGGCAACGTGTACATCACGGATCACAAAGGCCCGCTGCGCCGCGTGACGCCCGATGGCGAAGTGGAGATCGTCGCTGCGTTCGCGGAGAACGACGGCCTGATGACACCGGCTGTGAACTTCGGATCTGGCGCGTCGGGGTGGGATGAGTGGACGCTCTACGTCAACACCAACAACGGCCCAGGCCGCGGGGACTGCAGCCTGCACGAGTTCAAGCTCGGAGTACGAGCAAAAGCGGGTCCCCAGTAGCGCACATCAACATCTGGACCACCGACCACCGACGCCACGCCCATGACGACCCACACCGACGCCCTCGTCTACACCGCTTCAATCCTGCTGCTGTGCCTCTGTGGCGCTTGTGCCACGCAGACAGACAGTACCGGGGACCCGCCAGCCACCGACGCCAACACCGGCAGCGACGCGCTGACCGGCGCCTGCGAAACGAACGTGCGGGTCGGCGGTTTCGAAATCGAGCCGATGCCGGACGGCTCGCTCACCGCGATCACAGGGCGAGTCGCCACCGGCGTCGTGCCTTCGAATATCCTCCACCGCGTCGAGAGCTTCGGACCCTGCACGCTGTGGCGTCGGCAGAGCCTTTTCTGCGACCCGATCTGTGCCCCGGGGGAAACCTGTGACGACACGGGCGAGTGCATCCCCTACCCGGACACGGTGGACGTGGGCACCGTAACGATCGCGGGCTTGGTACAGCCGGTCGAGATGGCACCCGCCGGCGACCCGCCCATCTACTTCGACACGACGGTACCTGTGCCTGGTTTTGAAGAGGGCGCCCCCCTCATCCTCAGGGGTGGCCGAGACACACCTGGGGCGTTCACGTTGCACGGTTGGGGCGTCGCCAAGTTTCAACTCCTGACCTCCTCCGTCACGATCCGGCGCGACACCCCCATCGACCTGGCCTGGACGGCGTCGACACTCGAGTCGGCCACGGTCCATTTCTCGGCCAGTGTCGACCAACATGGGGTCTCGCCGCTGCGACAGACATGTGACTTCGAGGACTCGGGCGAAGCGAGCATCGACCCCACACTCGTGAATGCGTTGATCCACGCTGGCGTATCGGGGAGCCCGACGGTGCGGATCGGTCGGCGGACCGCGGACCGCGTGACCCTCGACGCGGGATGCATCGACCTCGTCGTGACGTCCCGCGTCTCGCCGAGCTCCGCCGTACGTGCGGCCCAGGTGGTGTTCCCCCAGCCATCGCCGCGGTCGCGCCGGCAGCCCCGGCCCCAAGACTCGCCACGGACGCAGACCCAACCGCGGCGGCTCGCTCAGTTGGTGCCCACAGTCTCGATCCGCAGGTACACATCGCCGTCCCGCCCACAAGCTGCGCATCGCAGCGTGACTCGACGCAAGTGCCGTCCGGACCATGTCTCGACCAAATGCTCCCGGACGTGACGTCCCCCGTCGCAGAGCGGGCACGTCAGCGCGGCCGCGATGGGCTCGATCGCGGACGAAGAGGACACCACGAGCGGATCGTCGGGCAACATTCCCGGTCTCGCAAGGACCGTGGCAGCTCGCGCTGCGGCGAGGGTCTCCGCCTCCGCGCAGGCCATCGCGGCGCGACCGAGTCGATTCGATTTCCGGATGACAATCGATGCCACCCAGCCCATCGCCGCCATAGCGAGCAAAAACAGCACGATCGATCCGGTCATGCGCGCCCTCCCCTATCGGATCGCGCGGATGAAACCGGCGTCGTGTTCCGCGAGGAGGATCGTACCGTCCGGGCTGACCGACACCGAACGGACCTCGCTTATCGCCGGGCCAAGGCCGCTGAGGGGCTCCCCGTCTCCCGAATGTGTGCCATCGGCCCGGCCATCAATGAAGAGGTGGATAAAACCCTCCTGATCGAGATACCATAACTGGCTGGTCTCGTGTGTGGCGAGCAGATAACCAGCGCCGAACAAGGGCCACACCCCTCGAACACCGTGAAGTCCGGCATCGACACCTCGCAGACAGGACCCGGTAGACGCGGTGATCGATCCGTTGCCGGCCAAAGGCTCTCGCTTCCCCTGCGCGTCCAACCGGTACACCTTATTCGCCCCGCGATCCGTGACCACCACGCTACCGCTGGCCTCGCCGAATAGGTTGCCCAACATAGCGAACCCGCCCGCGAACTCCACAACCGCCTCGTCCGCTGCTGTCCAGCGTTTCACCACGGATCCCGATGCCACGTAGGCCACGCTTTCGTCGGCACTGACCCACAGCCCCCGTCCGACGGCCAATGCGGTGGTGAACAGCGTGCTCATTTCTCCGGCAGGATCGACGCGGCGAACCTTGTCGTTACCGAGGTCGAGAATGTATAGCGTACCATCAGGATTAACCCAGAGGCCGTTTGGGGAGGACAGATGCCGCGCGTTGGCGGGACCGGGCTCGTTACCATCGTCACCGGCCGCGTTGACGCCTGCAAGCGTATGGATGGTCTGCGCCGCCTCGATCACCCGGACGGCGTGGGCGTCCTTGTCCGCGATGAACACACGTCCTCCGGCGTCCGCCATCGCAAAGTGTGGACGCGAGAGCTCGACCTCGGTCGCCGGACGACCTTCGAACTCCGGTTTCCAACCATTTTCCCCCTTCTCCCGGATTTGCCCCAGCCCAGCCACCGTTTCGAGCATCGTATACTCGGAAAGAAGTCGCGCCAGCGGCCCGCCGCACGACTCCGGATCCCCACCGGATGTGAGACTTACATCGGCCTCAGGATCCTCTTGTGCGCACGCACAGCCACAGAGGAGACAGGTGGCCGCCAGCAGCTGCGCCACAGTGATGAACGGTCCGTCGCCAACCGTCGCCACGCTAGCGCCCCCCCGAGCACGTTCGACGTCCTGGATATCCCCCTCCAATACGCGTAGCCGACTTCGCCGCACAACGTTTCGAGATCAGGGGGCCGTGGCCTGGAGGATCCAAGCCGCCGACGGGATCGCCAAACGCCCTTCCCTGAAATAGGGTCGCACGGCCTCCGTCACGGCGACCACAATTTGATCGTGCAACTCCGGTGCCGCTTCGGAGGCGGCCTGGCCCACCGGCCCCAGCTGAATCAAGTGTTCCACCGACGCTTCCAAGGTTTGGTTGCCGAGCTCCATATCGTGGTGAAATGCGGTGGCCGTGATGTTTGTGAACCCGGCCATACCGAGCATCGCCACCACTCGCTCCGCATCGGCGAAGGCGAACGGGCCGGGGGCATGGGGGTCGTCGGACCTGGAGATCTCAACGCACTGGCGCGCGGCATCGGCAGGCAGCGCCATCCAGGGGTTATCGCGCAGTGCCTGCCAGCACACGAATGCGATGCGTCCCGCCGGTCGCAAGGCGCGACGGAGATTCAAAAAAGCAGCGGGGGGATCGTCGAAGAACATGATGCCGAAGCGAGACATCACAAGGTCGTAGCCCGGAGTGAATCGGAAGACCTGGGCATCGGCCCGCTCGAACGAAACCTGTCCGAGCCCCGCTTCGCCCGCGCGCTCCCGAGCCCGTGCCAACATGGGGCCAGAAATATCGATGCCGAGCACCTCTCCCGCCGGCCCCACGAGTCCCGCATTGTGGATCACCGTTCCGCCACATCCGCAGCCCACGTCCACGATGCGCTGCCCCTCCCGCAACCCACCCACGGCCTGTCGGAGCGCTTCTCCGTAGGGAAACAGCTGCGCATCGAGGCGCGCCTGAAGGCGAACCCACTTGGGCGCCGTGGTTTCGCCCCAATAGCGGGCCATTTCTGCGTTGGGTCCAGGTCCGACTGTATGCGACATGTTGCGGCTCGGATACTCGCAGATCCAAGCCAACGCGCCAACACGAAACTGCGACCGCGTGGCATCAAAACGACGGTGTCGAAGCCGCGTCGCCCAATGGCGCGCCCAATCGCGCGCCCAATCGCGCGTCCAATCGCGCGTCCAATCGCGCGTCCAATCGCGCGTCCAATCGCGCGTCCAATGGACGCGCCTCGACTCGGATCTTGACCTTCCTCCGCGACCCGTCACCGGTAGCCTGCACCTCCACATCGGCTCGCGCATCGAGACCCTGCGCCGCGAGACGCTCGATGATGGTTGCACGCGCCGCCTCGACCCCCTCTCGATCGATGATGACGTCGAGAAGCTCGTGCGAAATCAATCCGCCCAGCGTGCCCCGAATCGTCCCCTCTATCTCTTCCTCTTCCACCCGTGCACCGGATAGGCCGGGATGCACCTGCACCTCAAGCTGGGCGCTTGGAAAGACCCCTGCAATGTACGCTTCGATTGGGTCGATCTCAACGTGGGTCTTCTGGGTATAGGGCAACACCAACGCCAAGCGCTCGCCCACCCCCACCTCGTACTGCACGGGCATCCGACACGCCCCGATCACAAC
>JAZGFE010000123.1:0-4358 GCA_036479215.1 Nannocystaceae bacterium
CGATCAACACCTTTTATCCCTCGGAGGGATGGCCTACCGTTAACACATTGTGTACTTATTCGTGGCAAAAAGTATTGGACATTCTGCCGCGGCAATACGCTGTTAAAAAGGCGAAACCTGAGTCTGAATGGGACTCCTCCTACGCGAGGATGTTTCTTCAGGATGTCCAGCACGCCATCATGCCTATCGGCGGGCGCTCCGAGCGATCACGGTTCAAGGTTGAGCTGGTCTCGGGGCGAGATGTCGACGAGTCGCTAGTGGCGATGGCGCTCGGGGACCGCTCGTCCTATGGGTCGGCTCGACTCGCTCCGGCCGTGACTGACTGGGTGACTGACTTCGCGGTATCGATGTTGATGCTTGGAGCGGTCCGATATGAGCTCAAGCCGGAGAGCGGCGAGGACAAGGCCTTTCGGCTGATCGAGGTCTCGCCGGAAAATCCGTCGTGGGTGCGTCGGATTCTCCGGCGACTCGGAGGCATGCGTAGCGACACTTCCTCCATGGCGTTCTATGAGGGACGCATGCCTCCGATTACGGAAGAACAACGCCGGGAAATCCATCGCGCCTGTGCCATCGCTTCGAGCATGGAGGCACTTGTGTCGCTGAGGCAGTCTGACAGTAGCCCCGGGCCCAGCGCTCGCTTTGACGTCGATGCACGGATCGCTGGGAGGGCAGTCGCACTGGCGCACGCAGTTGGCTGCGTTGGCTGGAACGGGCGGGACGAGTTCCATCCGCGGCACGCGCAGAACGTGTACCACTACATCTACCGCCAGCTGCGATTCTCCATGTTCTTGGCTCAACTTCGTGCCACCGCGCTGGGGTGTCTCGATAGTGCTCTAGAGGAGGCTTCGACGCTCGTGGGCCGTGATGTCCGTGTGCGAGTCGTGGGGCTCCCGACAGAAGCGGATGCTGAACGGGTGCTCGATGATCTCACACGTGGGCAGACTAATCTTCCCGAGCTGGCCACGGATTTGCGGGTCTGAGATGGTCCCGCGGCACCGTCAATTGGCAACCCGACAGGATTGGTTGCTGTTTCAGCGAGCTGATCCGCTTGAGTAGGCCGCACCGAAAATATGGGGAAGAGAGGACTCCCCCGACGGAATCGCCGGCGAAGCTCAAAAAGACGGGTTCTCCACAGTACTCGCAGTCGCGTGCGCACTCGTGTACGATGCTTCCGCACGCGGTACAGAGCGCATCATCGGGATCCCTCACCGGGATCTTAGCTACGCAACTATTGCAGGCGAAAGCCCCGCACATTTGTCCGCGGAATCTGAGCACAGTGATGCTCGTGTCGAGGACGTGGAAGCCGGCGAGCGACGCAATGACTCTGTCACGCGCGTGCGTGCGTGGTGGTCCGTTGCTCAAGATGGTCATCCCCGCAGTCCAGGAATGTGGTTTCAATCTGCCCACCGCGCATCTACTTGATAGCCACTGTAATGCACTCCCGTGGATGGACCGCATCCACAAGCTCGAGGCGCCCGTCGCAGGGAGTGGCGACGCCGAGGGTATCGTTCTCGGCGTGCGGAGACTCGATCGCGTTGCGTAGCGACGGCTCGACGCTGCACGCGTAGTCCAGGTGGTTGATCGCGGCGTCGAGTTGACCACAGCACCCAGCGGCGACACGCTGGGCGGGGTTTCTCGTGGCGTGTTCGCGTCTCGACCATGTCTGCGCGCACAGCGTGGCTCGGGAGGGATGAACAGCTCAAGCTGCTCATCTGCTTCACATGGCTCGACCGATGGTGGGGGTGGCCCGCGCGTGCCGCATCCTCTCTCGCGCATGCGCCGCATTGTACACGTTTCGGCGTCATCGAGCTGCGCACGAGCTACCGCGCCCCAGTACCGATTGACTCGACAGGGACCGCAACGAATCTTGCGTCGCGGGACGACCTAGTCCCAGAGGCGACCTCCGTGTCGGAACCAGTGGACGAGCGCCGCCACGAAGCTCTCATACTCGTCGGCGGTCGACGCGTGACGCATGTCAAACCAGGCAAAGTTCGAGAGTCGGTCCGCCTGCACATGAAAATTCACGTGGTACTTGTTCCGATACCGTACAAACGCTCCGTTGCTGAGAACGTGGAGCGAGCAGCGCGTGTATCGCGTTGCCACCTCCAGATACTGCATTATCTGGAACGAAAGGCGCTCGTGAGCGTTCCCGTCGATCTGACGCCCCTTCGTCGATTTCGCCGTCTTGTATTCAAGGAGTAGTTTCTCGGTGAGCACCCCGTCAGTCTCCAGCAGAATGACGTCGTCGAACTTCGTCGTGAGCCCCTCGAACATCTGGGGATATCGTTCCCTGCGGAACTTTCCGGCTGGGGGCGAATATCGTTCGATCGCCTCGGTCTCGCCCGGATAGGCGTTCACCATTTCGCTTACCGAGTATGAAAGATCGAGCCAGCGCCGTGGCTCGTCACAGGCAGACAAGTTTCGGCTCGCTGCCCCGGCGTCGGGCAACGTGATCGCCCGGGGTCCGTGCTCGAGACGAGTCCATGTGCGAGGTCGTCCTGCCACCTTCGCTTTTGTGGTGATGACCTTCCCCGTGTCCGCTTCGAGGAGAAGGTGATTCACGAGCGCGCCCCAAAATTCGGCAACCAAAGCCTCGAACTGTTCTCCTTCGCGTCGGCTTCCCGTGCCGGTCCGCTCCCTGCTCGCCCCCGCTTCAAACCTTTCCATGTTCCTCGCTAGCAGCGCGAGCGCGCCGGTGGACAATGCCATCACTCACTCCTATCACACCCGGTGAGAGCGCGTGAGACTCGCAGAAAAAAAGTCTCGTCAGCTCCGCGGCCAGAGATCTCGCTCCGGCGTACCTCCTGGCCCTGTGCAAGCGTCCTTCGCTTGGCTACTGTGTAACGCGACGTGATCAAGTACATCGGATCCAAGCGTAAGCTGCTCCCCACGATTCTGAGAGCAATCCGCTGTGTCCCTAACTCGGCGTCTGTTCTGGATCTCTTCTCCGGAACATCGCGTGTTGGGCACATGTTGAAGCGTGAGGGGTTTCGCGTCCTGTCCAACGATCACAACGCGTACGCCCACACGCTGGCTCGCTGCTACGTACAGGCCGACCGTGAATACATCGAGCACGCTGCGGAGAAACTGATCGCCGAGTTCAACCGACTGGCCGGACAGCCAGGCTACTTCACTACGACTTTCTGTGAGCGTTCGCGATTCTTCCAACCCAAGAATGGCGCACGCGTGGACGCGATCCGCGAGGAGATCAAGAAAAAATCGCTGGAACCCGAGCTTGAGAGCGTGCTGTTGGTTTCGCTGATGGAGGCCGCAGATCGCGTGGACTCCACCTGTGGACTACAGATGGCGTACCTCAAGCAGTGGGCGCCACGAGCCCACAACGACATTGAACTCCGCATGCCTGACGTCCTGCCGCGTGCCAAGCACGGCAAAAGCCGAGCGTTTCAGCTGGATGCTCACGACGCAGCTCGAGAGCTGGAGGCCGATGTCGCGTACTTGGACCCACCGTACAATCAGCACAGCTATCTCAACAACTACCACGCGTGGGAATCATTGATCCTATGGGACAAACCCGAGGTCTACGGGATCGCTTGCAAGCGGATGGACTGTCGCACCCGTAAGAGCGAATTCAACAAGAAGCGAGCTTTTCTCCCGGCCATCCAGCAGGTGGTGCGAGACGTCCGCGCCAAGGTGCTTGTGGTTTCCTTTAACAACGAGGGGTACATCGAGCGGAAGGAGATGGAGAGGCTCCTCGAAACGCGCGGCGAGGTCACCGTTCTGACTACAGACTACAAGCGGTACGTGGGAGCTCAGATCGGGATTCATAATCTCAACGGCGAGAAGGTCGGGACAGTCAGTCACCTCCGCAATCTAGAGTACATCTACATCGTCGCTACCCCGGCATTGGGCACTGCGCTAGAACTACCCGACAGTGAGGAGCAACCGGCGTCCTGCAGAGATCAACTGAGCCTCTTCGGCGATAGTCCACCTCAGCGGCCCGTGCCTAGTGCAGCCGCGCCCGGCCGAGTCGCCGCCAAGCCCGAGTCTACTGCCGAACTGACGCCGGACGATCTCAGCGTGCTACTGGCGAAGCACAAGAGGCTCAGTAACGGCGACGCCCAGCGCCTCACGGGCTTGCCCGCGAATGAACTCCGCGCATTGTTCCAGGCTCTCGTCTCGACCGGGGTTGCCTACACGACCGGTCAACGCCGCGGAACCGTGTACCACCCGACTGAGACGACCGACACATCGCTGGCAGAGTAGGTGGGGAGGCCAGGGCGATCGCATCGTTTCTCCAATGATTTCAGGCAGTTGAAGGGAGGGGCAGATTGATGATTTGAGAGAGGACCTCGGTATCGTATCCGGCCTTGCGGCGTTTTCGCGCGATGCCACCTCTG